>JAJYGR010000272.1 GCA_021790655.1 Acidobacteriota bacterium
AGTTGACCCCCCGAAAGCTCACGCGGCCAGCGATTCATAAGCGATTCGGCTTCTACCAACTGCAACAAGCGAAGGACTTTTTCCTTCTGCAGGGGCTTCGCCATGCCGCGCATGGCGAACGCCACATTTCGCGCGACAGTGAGGTGCGGGAAAACCGATGGACTCTGCAAGACCAGTCCAACGCGCCGCTTTTCCGCAGGTATCAGCGATGAGCTGCTCTTGCCCAGCGTTCTCCGCCAAACTGTTTTTCCATGGATCTGAATGTGTCCAGCGTTAGGTTCGAACAGGCCTGCAATGGCCCGCAGCAGGGAAGATTTCCCGGAGCCGGAAGGCCCAAAGATGACCGTGCGCGCAGCCTGGGCTTCAAAGGCAAGTTGCAGATGAAAGCCATCTTGCTGGTGCTGGAAGCGGTGTTCGAGGTCAACGGTGAGCCAAGTCCTGCTGGCTGTGTCGGGGATGGACACATCCATACTGCTCGCATATTGGATGGGCAACTCAGACAAGGTCGCTGCTCCGTCCAGGGTCGCTTCTGTGTCGCTGACTGTACAGCAAAGTCAGCGCGAACAACGAAATTGCCAGCAGAAAGATTGCGGTGCGGTTGGCCTGCGCATACTGAAAGTCCTGTACCTGGTCGTAGAGCGAGATCGACAGCGTGCGTGTCAGGCCAGGCAGGTTGCCGCCGATCATCAGCACCACGCCAAATTCGCCAATGGTATGCGCAAAGCTCAACACGCCTGCCGTCAGTAGTGACCCACGGGACAGTGGGAGTATTACGCGCAGCATTCTGTCGAAGCGTCCGCTACCCAGCGTAGCTGCTGCGTCCAGCATGGCGCGGTCGGTTGCGGCAAAGCCAGAGGTGAGCGGCTGTACCGCAAAGGGCAAGCTATAAATTACTGAGCCGACGACGAGCCCAGCAAAGGAAAAGGCCAGCGGATGGCCCAAGAGATGAGCGATGCCGCGTCCCAGCGCTGTTTGTGGCCCAAGACCCACCAGCAGATAAAAGCCCAGGACCGTCGGCGGCAGAACAATGGGTAACGCAAAAACTGCTTGTACAAGCGTCTTCCACCGACAGCGGGTGAAGGCAAGCCAGTAGGCCAAAGGCACCGCGAGCAGCAACAGGATCATCGTCGTGATCAGCGCCAGTCGTAACGTCAAGAGCAGTGCCATAGTGTCCATTGGGTCTTTCCCAGCAAATAGTTTCGCAATGCGCGCCTTGTTATTTCGCAGGAGCTTCCAGTCCACGTGAGGCGAGCAGTTTGCGTGCGGCGTCCGAATGTAGGGTCTGCAAAAAATCCAGTGCAGCCTGTTGGCCGGTAGCATTTTTCATGACCACCGCGCATTGCTCAATCGGGGGGTACGCATCTTTTGGAACGACAACAAGTCCGCCTGCCCGCTGCATCGTGGGCGTGATGGCCAGTGTTTTCGAAATCAACGCGGCATCCGCGTTGCCGGACTGCCCGAACTGTGCCGCTTGCGCTATGTTTTCCGCGTAGACCAGCTTCGGTTGAAGCGCGGATGTCAGGCCAAGTGAGTGGATGGCCGCCATCGCCGCTGCGCCATAGGGCGCATGAACGGGATCAGCGACAGCGATGTGGTGGATCTTTGCATCGGTAAGCATTTGCATCGTGATCGGAGTACGGGGAAAAATCCCTCGTCTCACCCACAGCACCAAAGTGCCTTGCGCATACGTGCTGGGCTGGGCTTCCACGGCCAGTTTCGCGTCGATGATCTTTTGCGGAAATGCACGGTTGGCTGCAAGAAAAAGATCATACGGCGCGCCATTGAGAATCTGAGTTGCGAGCGTTGCTGAAGAGGCATAGGATACGGTCGCAGTATCGCCAGTAGCTTTTTCAAAATGAGCCACCAGCGCAGGGAGCACGGGCTGCAAATCCGCTGCCGCTGCAATACGCAAGGTTTTACTTTGCGCGTGTAGCGAAGTTGCGAACAGGATGGCTGCGCAGGCAACCAACACGAAGCGTCGTCCGCTAAACACGGACCACCATCACTTCCGTCGCTTTGATCAGCGCCGCTGCTTTCATTCCTGGCTTCAATTGCAATTCGCGAGCCGCGTCCGCCGTAATGATGGATGTCACAGACTGGTCGCCAATGGCAATTTTGACTTGCGCCAGCAGGCCGTCGAAGCGCACCTGGAGGATTTTTCCCACCAGTTGGTTGCGCCCGCTGACGGAGGAAGCCATCTTCCTCGGCTTGGGAGCGGCAGGCGCATCGGCGCGGAGAAAAGCCTGAATTTCACGTTCATGTATCCGATAATGTCCGCCGGGAGTTTTAACAGCGCGCAGCTTCCCCCGGTAAAGCCACTGCTTGATCGTTGGGTAAGAGATACCCAGCCGTTCGGCCGCATCGCGAGGAGTATAAAGCTCCGCCATTCCTTCAATATAGGCGAAAATATACGACTCATGCAATCGATGAAAATGTACGAATGCCTGGCGGCGCGCAAGATGTCGCTTCAGCTCTTGCTCTTTGAATGCTGCGGGCAAATCCTGATACGCTAGGCATATCGATGGCAAAAAAAGAGATGGGTAACGTTACGAAAACAGCGCACTTTCTGCGCTGCATTGGGTGTAGGGCAACTCTCAGCGGACCGGAGGCGGCAGAGGACTTCCGTTGCCGCTCCTGTGGAAGCCTGTTCGAGGTGGAATATCCCGCCATCGGTGGGCAGCGCGCCATCTGCAGGCATTGGGTCGATACGTGGCGGCAGCGGCGTATTTCGCATTCGCCGCTCGATCGCAGCGGCGTCTGGCGGTTTCGTGAACTCCTGCCCATCCTGGAGGACGAACGCAATGTAGTCACGCTGGAAGAAGGGAACACGCCGCTCTATCGTTTGCCGCGATGCGCCGAAGCTCTCTCCCTGCCGCATCTATATGCCAAGCATCAGGGAATGAATCCAACCGGATCGTTTAAAGACACAGGGATGACGGCGGCACTTTCCGTAGCGCATGAACGGGAATTTCCCTGGGTGGCGTGCGCTTCGACAGGAAACACTTCAGCCGCAATGGCCGCGTACGCCGCGCGCGCCGGAATGCGCGCGCTGGTTTTGCTCCCAGAAGGAAAAGTTGCCTGGGGCAAGCTGGCGCAGTCGCTCGATTATGGAGCGATCACCTGCCAGTTGAAGACCGATTTCGATGGCTGCGTTGCGGTGCTTGCAGAACTGGTCCGCAAGGCGCCAGTGTATCTGCTGAACTCGGTCAATCCGTATCGGCTGGAGGGGCAGAAGACGGCTGCCATGGAGATTGCCGAAGCGATGGACTGGCACGCGCCGGACCATGTCCTGGTGCCAGGGGGCAATCTAGCGAACAGCTCCGCGCTGGGCAAAGGGTTTGCCGAATTGCATGCGCTGGGGTTGATCGACCGGCAGCCGCGCATCAGCATCATTCAGGCTGAAGGGGCGAATCCTTTGTTTTTGAGCCTGGCGGAGCATCATGGCAAACATCTTGCGCCGGTGCGCGCCGACACGCGGGCCACGGCCATTCGGATCGGCAATCCAGCGTCCTGGGTGAAGGCCGTGCGTATTCTGCAATCCACGGGCGGCTGGTGCGAGCAGGTGAGTGAGCAAGAGATTGCTCTGGCCAAAGCCGAGATCGGCGCTGAAGGGATCGGCTGCGAACCAGCCTCCGCCGTGACATTGGCCGGGCTGAAAAAACTGGTCGCGGGGAAACGTATCCACCCCCGGGAAAAAGTTGTGCTGGTCCTTACTGGGCACACGTTGAAAGACCCTGAATACACCATTGACTTCCATCGTGGAAATCTGCTGAAAGAGGATGAGATGGCTGCAATGCCGACGGCTGAGAGAACGCAGATGCAGGGTCTGGCGCGTGCGCCCATTGTCCTCGAGCCTTCTGTCGAATCCGTGATGCGAGTGCTGGATGCGGCGGTGCGTTTTTGACGCGCCCAGGCCGAATCCATTTACGTCTGCCAGCAACCTCAGCCAATCTGGGGCCGGCATTCGACACTGCCGCGGTTGCGTTGGACCTTCATTTAGAGGTGGCGGCGGAGCCAGCAGAGACCTTTTCCATCTCCGCGCAGGGGCGGGATGCGCAAGCCTGTGGAAAAGTGGAAGGAAACCTGATCTTTGATATTTATCGGCGCATTCTGGCGGAAAATAATCGTCCCATACAACCGCTGCATCTGGACGTGAAGAACGAAATTCCGTTAGGCATGGGCTGCGGGTCTTCCGCAGCGGCGAGGCTGGCTGGCATTGCGCTGGCGGTGCATTTTGGAGAACTAGGGTGGCGGGAGAATGAAATTTTCGCCACAGCGACGTTTCTGGAGGGCCATCCCGACAATGTGACCGCCTGCTGGCTGGGTGGAATGACAGTCTCCGCTGTTGCTTCTACAAGCCAGGATAGGCATCATGGCCAGCGTTCCCAATGTCTTTCTTCTGTGCAGGTTGCACGCATTGACGTGCCCGAGCACTGGCGTGCCGTCGTTGTCCTGCCACACGAGTCGATACGGACGGAAGAATCGCGTAAAAAATTGCCAGAATTCTATCGTCGCGCGGATGTCGTGGCCAACTTGCAGTACAGTACGCTGCTGGTGGCCGCCTTCGTATACGGACGAAATGAGTGGCTGCGTGCCGCTATGCTGGATCGGCTGCATCAGCCTTACCGCGCCGCAATTTGTCCCTTGCTAGGACGGTTGCAACCCCTGGTTGGGGTGGCTGGCGTGTTAGGCGTTGCCCTTAGCGGCGCTGGCCCCGGTGTACTGCTGATTGTGGAGCGGGAGCAAAACCCTGAAGAGCTGCATCTCTCGGTAAAAAATGCGTTACAGGAAATGGCTGGCGCGGAAATTCTCCAATGCGGCTTCCAAAGACGTGGAGGCGCTCAGAATACGCATTGACGTTTTACACGGAACCTTAATCGAATCGGGCTGAACGTGGCTGGAGTTTGCAGGTAACCTGAAAGTGGTTACTCAAGTTTTGTTTACAAGGGACTCCAAGGCCGCTAACCTCTACTCCAAGGGGCAGTTCTGGGGGAGGGCTGCTCTTGCGCCCGTCGATCTTGCAAAAGATCCGGGCGCTTTATTTTTGTAGTGAAGTCCTTCCATTTCTGGCCGCAAGGTTTTTCCCCCAATTCCATTCTATTCTGCGACCAATCCAGCTTTCCCATCATCTTGTATTCTGAGAGGTTGCAGTTTGCAGTCTTTGCAATGACATGTTTTTTAGATACTTGCATATCCAAATGTGTTCGAACAACCAAGGAGGAATTGAATGGCAGGTCAGGCTGTATATGAAGTGAACGATGCAACATTTGAAAAAGAGGTGTTGCAGTCTGCCGAGCCGGTATTGGTAGACTTCTGGGCCGCTTGGTGTGGACCATGCCGCGCATTGGCGCCTGTTGTAGCTGAAGTAGCCACACAGTATGCAGGCAAGCTGAAAGTGATGAAGATGGATGTGGACAGCAATTCGGCGACACCCATGCGCTATGGCATCCGTGGAATTCCTGCCCTGTTGCTTTTCAAAGGTGGTCAGGTCGCAGACCAGATCGTAGGCTTTGTGCCGAAGGAAACGATTGAAAAGTCGATCCAGAAAGTAGTGAGTCAGAAAGTAGTCGGCTAGCCGGAACGGAAGTAAGTTCGCAAACAAGATGGCCCGGCAAAGTTACAGGGCCATCTTGTTGAGTGCTGGAAATACAAGTTGCTATTGATGTGAGACGTTTTCGGCAGGGTTCGTTTGGGTCGCAACGCCGGCCAGAATTCCCGGACTGCCGGGAGCAATCTCTGGAACGTCTGGAGCAATTTCCGGCAGCGGACCATCCAGCGCGATTTTGAGCACTTCGTCCATCTGATCGACAAAATGCATCTTCATGCTGGACTTTAAGTTTTCCGGCACATCTGCAAGATCATTTTTATTTTCTGCCGGGAGAACGACTTCAAATACTCCCGCTCGATGCGCCGCAAGCAGCTTCTCTTTAAGGCCGCCGATGGGAAGCACCTTGCCGCGCAGCGTGATTTCTCCAGTCATTGCAACATCGCGGCGAACGGGGATGCGCGTCAATGCGCTGGCCAGCGCGGTTGCAAGCGTAATTCCAGCCGAGGGGCCATCCTTGGGAATCGCGCCCTCCGGCACATGCACATGGATGTCGAGGCTGCGATAAAAATCGCGGCCAAGGCCCAGGTGGTGCGCCCGGCTCCGGATGTAAGAGAGCGCGGCCTGCGCCGACTCCTGCATCACTTCCCCGAGCTGGCCAGTGAGCGTCAGCTTGCCCTTGCCGTCGAGCACTTGAACTTCGGTCGAGAGAATGCTGCCGCCGGCTTCCGTCCATGCAAGTCCGGTGACCAGGCCAACTTCATTCTGCTCATGCATCTGCGAATGGCGCACTTTGGGCAGGCCGAGGAATTCTTGCAGGTTCGCTGCTCGGATCTCTTCCTTGTGCTTTGGCCCGTTCTTGACGATGCGACGCGCCACCTTACGACAGACGTTGCCGATCTCGCGCTCCAGATTGCGGACGCCAGCCTCACGCGTGTAGGAACGAATGGTTTCGAGAAGGGCCTCGTCGGTAAAGACCAGGTTCTTTTCGTTGAGTCCGGTCTGTTCTCGTTGCTTGCGCAGTAGATATTGCTTGGCAATTTCGAGTTTTTCGTCTTCCGTGTACCCATGCAGCCGCAGGATCTCCATGCGGTCCTGTAACGCGGCAGGAATGGTGTGCAGCACATTTGCTGTGGCGACGAACAGCACCTGCGACAGGTCGTATTCCACGTCGAGGTAATGGTCCTGGAACGTTGCGTTTTGCTCGGGGTCCAGCACTTCTAAAAGCGCGGAGGCTGGGTCGCCACGGAAGTCCGACGCCATTTTGTCGATTTCATCCAACATGAAGACAGGATTCTTTGTACCGGCCTTTTTCATGGACTGAAGGATCTGGCCGGGCAAAGCTCCGATATAGGTGCGGCGATGGCCGCGAATTTCCGCCTCATCGCGCATACCGCCCAGCGACATGCGGACGAACTTGCGTCCGGTAGCTTTGGCGATGGACATGCCCAGGGACGTTTTGCCGACGCCCGGCGGCCCGACGAAACAGAGGATCGAGCCTTTCGGGTTCTTGACCAACTGGCGCACGGCGAGAAATTCGAGGATGCGTTCCTTGATCTTTTCCAGGCCATAATGGTCGGTGTTGAGGATTTTTTCCGCGTGGTCGATGGAACGAATTTCCTTCGACTTCTTCTTCCACGGCACGGCCAGCATCCAGTCGAGATAATTGCGCGACACGGTGGACTCAGCGGACATGGGCGGCATGGCTTCCAGCTTTTTCAACTCCAGCATGGCCTTGTCGAAGACGTCTTTCGGCATTCCCGCCAACTCAATTTTTTTCTTCAGCTCGTCGAATTCGCTCTTCTCGCCGCGACCCAGTTCCTTCTGAATGGCCTTGATTTTTTCGTTGAGGTAATACTCTTTCTGGGCGCGTTCCATCTGGCGTTTCACGCGCGACTGGACATTGCGATCCATGTTCAGTTTTTCAATTTCAATTTCCAGCACGCCCACCAGGTGGTTCAGACGCGCTTCAGGGCTGAAAATATCGAGCAGTTGTTGCTTTTCCTCGATAGGCAACTGTAAGTTGGCCGCGATCGTGTCGGCCAGTTTTCCCGGCTCCTCCATGCGCACGGCCGCGGCGACGGTCTCCAGATTTAACGCCTGCTGTAGCTTGACGTACTGTTCGAACAGGCCGGAAACGCGTTGCATGGTCTGTTCGATGGCCTTCGTCATTTCGGCTTCCGCCATGCTGACGCGGACGGTGGCGACGAAGAACCCATCGGTATCGACGATCTCGGTGGCCTTGGCGCGCTCGATGCCTTCCACCAGGACCTTAATGTTGCCGTCAGGCATCTTCACGCTCTGGACGATATTGCCGATAGTGCCTGTAACATAAATGTCCTTTGGGGTCGGCTCATCCTGCCCCGCATCGTGTTGCGTCGCGAGAAAGATTTTGCGGTCCCCGGTCAGCGCTTCTTCCAGCGCGCGGACGCTCGATTCCCGGCCCACCACAAATGGCGTCATCATGAATGGAAAGATGACCATATCGCGGATCGGCATCATGGGCAGTTTGCGCAGCTCAAAATTGTCGCGTGTTTCTGTCACATTCACCTCGTTGGTTCGATTACTCTCCCTATTCTAATTTGTTGCGTCGGTCGCTGCGAGTGCGACTGTCGGTACCGTGGAGAAAATTCTTCATGAGATCGAGGACGTCGCCAGCGCCGAGTATCGGAACGGCGCATGGCACATTTTCTTTATGCGACAGCCTGGGTGCAATGTGAGCAGCGTCTTGCCGCCGCAGGAATATCACTCAGGCATTCCGGACAGGTTTTCAATGCCGGGGGCGCGACTGGAACAGGCTTCTTGAAACGTGTCAAAAGCTTATTCAAAGGCAGCACAATGAAAAAATAGATGACCGCCGCAATAATCAAAAACGAGATGATGGCATTCAGAAAGTTTCCATATTTCACAACACCGCCATGGATGTGGACCACCAGATAAGAAAAATCCGGTTTGCGAAAAATGGCTGCGATCAGAGGGTTGATGACATCGGCCACGAGGGAGTTAACGACCGCAGTGAATGCTACGCCGATCACCACGGCAACTGCCAGATCGACGACATTGCCACGCAGAATGAAATCGCGAAATCCCTTTAGCATAAATTGTTCTCCTCAAGTAAATTGTGGACATGATCGTGCCCGTATTCCGGCGACGTATTGTTGCCAGCATCCTACCACCACGAATCGCAAAATGCGCAAAAGAATAATGGCAGCCGTAAGAGATGCTTCCGTCTTACCAAAACGAAACATTGGCTTATGTTCTCCGCCTGCGATATTCTCCAGGGTTCCTTCTGCGTCGATCCATCAATGAATGAGGAAGTATGAATAAAGTTTTTTCAACTGCCGACGACGCGATTCGCGATATTGAAGATGGCGCGATGCTGATGTTTGGTGGCTTCGGGCTATGCGGAATACCGGAGAATTTGATAGATGCACTGGTGCGCAAGGGGCTGCGCGAGCAAATGAAAGACCTGCACACCATCAGCAACAACATGGGTGTGGATGGCTTCGGCATGGGGCGAATGCTGGAAGCGGGCATGGTCTCGTCCCACATCGGCAGCTACGTTGGGGAAAACAAACTGCTGGAAGAAAGTGTGCTGGCTGGCAAGCTGGATCTCACCCTTGTCCCGCAGGGCACGCTGGCTGAGCGCATTCGCGCTGGCGGCGCGGGCATCCCAGCATTTTACACTCCCGCCGGCGTGGGCACGCTGGTGGCGGAAGGAAAAGAGTCTCGCGAGTTCGACGGAAAAATGTATCTGCTGGAACGCTGGCTGCGGGCCGACTTCGCGCTCATCAAAGCCTGGAAAGGCGACCGCATGGGAAACCTGTTGTATCGAAAGACAGCGCGCAACTTCAATCCAATGATGGCCACAGCCGCGCGCATTACGATTGCAGAGGTCGAGCAATTGGTGGAACCAGGAGAGATCGATCCGGACCATGTGATGACGCCCGGCATATATGTGCAGAGAATTGTTGTGGGAGAAAAGCATGAGAAGCGCATCGAGCGCAGGACGGTGCGCAAGGGGTGAGTGCGGCTAAGAGATCAGTGGGTAGAGCGCGAGGAAGCAGATCATCGTCAGTGCCATGATGTCCATGTAGAGGCTAATCATAACGGCGCCATGATAAAAGCTCCATTGCGCGCGCAGGCAGCGAAAGGTCTCCGCCGTCCCCGCGAAGGCGAAGAGGGCCGGAAAAAGCATGCTCAGAGTGGCTTGATTGGAAGGGAATTTCGCGATCGCAAATGAAGCCGCCAGGCTGCCAAGGACCAGGATATTGCCTCGCAGCAGAGACGGAAGACGCAAATTAAAGACGGAACGGATCGACTGAAAAATACCCACTATGAATACTCTATCGAACTCAAATACGAACGCGCTGGATTCAAAAAACAATCCCACCTCCGGATTGAGTGGCATCGACAAGCGCGAGCGCATTGTCACCAGCATTGCCAGGCGGGTTGCGCAGGAGTTGCGTGATGGCTTCTATGTCAATCTGGGCATCGGTATGCCGACCCTGGTGGCCAACCACGTACCCGCAGGCATGGAAGTTGTATTGCAGTCGGAAAACGGAATGCTAGGCGTTGGGCCATATCCGCTCGCTGGCGAAGAAGATCCGGACCTCATCAACGCTGGCAAGGAGACAGTCAGCGAGCTACCGGGGACCGCATATTTTTCCAGCGCCGAATCCTTTGCCATGATTCGTGGTGGCCATGTTGATCTGAGCGTTCTCGGCGCGATGGAAGTGGATGAGCAGGGCAACCTCGCCAACTGGATGATTCCGGGGAAAATGGTGAAGGGAATGGGTGGCGCGATGGACCTGGTCGCCAGCGCGCGCCGCGTGGTCGTCGCCATGGAGCACACCACAAAAGATGGTCGCCCGAAGATTCTGAAGCGATGCACGCTGCCGATTACCGGCCTGGGCGTGGTCGATACCATCGTGACGGAGATGGCCTTCATTCGTGTCACGCCGCAAGGGCTGGTGCTGGAAGAAATTGCGTCCGACGTGACAGTCGAGGATGTGCAGGCCGCGACCGAGGCGAAGCTGATCGTAAGTCCGAGTTTAAAGACGATGGCGATGTAACGGATTTTCAAAGATACTGGAATGCGAAAAAAGAGCTCGTCATTCCGAGGTCGCCGCGGCGACCGAAGAATCCAGAGGGTGATGGCTACAACACCAGGCGAATATTCTCTGGATTCTTCACTGCGCTGCGCTTCGCTCAGAATGACACTGCTCTCATTCTCTCTAAATCAGCGGGGGTAGATGATTCAGCTCGTACTCTACCCCACCGCAGCCGAATGCATTGCCTGTTCCGCC
>JAJYGR010000171.1 GCA_021790655.1 Acidobacteriota bacterium
TTTTGGAGGCAAAATAAAATCCACGCACCCGGAGGCGATGGCGCTGCGCGGCATGCCATCGTACTTTGCCGAGGCAGGTTCCTGGGCGAAGGTAATGCCTCCTTCCGCCTTGATGTCCGCCATGCCTAATGCGCCATCGGCCCCAGTACCCGAAAGGACGATGCCAATCGCTCCGCTCTTGCGCTCCGCCGCCAGGGATCGCATGAAAAAATTGACGGATAAATGCTGGCCCGGTTCTTTGCTTCGCGGTGTCAGAGTGAAGACGCCTGCGGCGATCGCCATGAAAGCGTCGGGAGGAATCACATAGACGCGATTGGGCCTTATCCTGGTCCCTGACTTGACCTCTTCGACTGGCATCCTGGTGGCTTTGGAAAGGATTTCCGCCAGCAGGCTGTGGTGGCTTGGCGCAAGATGCTGGATCAGCACGAACGCCATTCCGGTATCAACCGGCAGCGCGTGAAAGAAGTCTGTGTAAGCTTCGAGGCCACCAGCGGACGCCCCAACGGCCACGACAGGGAAAGAGATAGGTTGCGTGGAGGCACCCTTTTGGGGCGCTATCTCTTCAGAAGGAGAAACGGATTTGGGCGCTTTGGATTTCGTCTTCAATTGCGCCTGCTCTCTCTTCGCGTACACAACAATACGCGACGCCCTGAAACAGAATTGCTGGAGCTAACATAAGAAGTCTTTCAGAAGCAAAGTGTAACAAATTTACCGATGAAATGTGTTCTAAAACTCCAACTACTTTCGACAAGGGTGGGTCTGAAGTAACCGGGTTTGCCATGTCCGATATCCAAACTTTCTTTCGGCATTGTGGCCGAGTACTTACAAACCCAGGCCGCCATCGACGCCCAAAATTTGTCCGGTGATGAAGTGTGGGCCTGTAGCGAAGAAGAGAACGGCCTCAGCTACTTCTTCTGGCTTACCGTTGCGCTGCATGGGTGTCTTCGCGGCGAAGTGCTCGTAGTCTGGATGGGTCTCGCCGTTCGTGATCATGCCAGGCGCGACGCAGTTCACGCTGATCTCCGGCGCAAAGGCCTTTGCCATGGTCTGCGACAGCATGTGGAGCGCGGCCTTTGAAGTGCTGTAGTGGGCGTGCGTGGCCCAGGGATGCGAGCCGCCGAGCGAGCCGATATTGACGATGCGTCCGTGGTTGGCCTTCAGATGCGGATGCGCGGCCTGCGCCATGAGAAACGCGCCGCGCGTGTTGGTCTCAAACATTGCGTCCCAGTCCTCCACCGTAATCGATTCCAGCGGCGAGGTGGCAAACACGCCTGCGTTGTTGATGAGCACATCGAGACGTCCAAATTCCTGAAAGACGCCGGCGACCACCTCTCGCACGGAGACGGGATCGCGCACATCGCAGCGCAGCGCCAGAGAGCGCTGGCCATGGTCTGACAATTCGCGCAAGGTCTGTTGCGCGGCCACATCGGAATCGCGATACGTGATGGCGACATCGGCGCCGGCACGGGCCATGGCATGGGCCAGAGTGCGTCCGATCCTGCGCGCTGCACCGGTCACCAGTACGACTTTCCCACTTAACAGATGCATACCAAACTCATGGATTTTGACAAGAACGCTGGAGTTGCTATTGGTGCTTTTTCTTATCCGCGGGGGCCAGCAGCGGACTGTCCGCGGGAGCAGCATGCCCCATCTGCGCCTGCGGCGCATTGTTCTGTACGTCGGAATTGGCATTATTTTTGCTGTACACCGAATACTGTTCCTCCGGAGGCAGCAGTTTGATGGTAATCAACTTTTTGTCCGTAGCAATCTCATATTCCTGTCCGAAGGTGCGAAAGCCCGGGACAATCACCTGCACCAGCACGTCGGTTCCGATGGGAATGACATCGAGAATGGCCTTGCCCTCTTCATTCGTCTTCAGCTCCATGTTGCCCTCATCCTTGGTCCCTTTCAAAGGATGAAAAACGACCGCGGCATTGCGCAGTGGCTTCCCGGTAGAGGCCTTTAGGACCGTTACTTCAACGTGGGCCGTCAATGGAGGAGACTTGTACTTTCTCGGATGACGCTCCGTGGCATTCGCAAATGGGAGCAACGAGAGGGTAGCAAACACAAAAGCCAGCCCGGCGGAAAACGAAATCGAGAAGCTGCGCATGACTTGATTCTAACTCCAACGTGCAATTTTGTTGGGCACAGGAAAATGCTTAAAGCTCCGCTGAGTTTCAGAGACCGCCTCTCCGCACCATCCATAGCTAACGAAATAGAGTAATGGCGTGACGCGAAGATAAGTTGAGCCATATAGACTAATATTTAGGCGGAAGACTTGACAGCTATTACTTTTACGGCGTAGTCTAGCACTCGGATGCAGGGAGTGCTAATCGACCCTGCTCAAGTCTTTATGAACTAAAGAAATGTCGCAGGCCTAAGCTTCGTGACAGTTCACAATCTTAACCGACAGTCCTAAATCGAACAAAAATGAAGGAGAAACAGAATTATGGCTACAGCAACTGAAAAATCCACTACAGCCACATCCTTGACACCGCTGCATGATCGCATCGTTGTCCGCCGCATTGAAGAGGGCGAAACCGTTCGTGGCGGCATCATCATCCCCGACTCCGCCAAGGAAAAACCCCAGGAAGGCGAAGTGATCGCCGTGGGCAAAGGCAAGTCGAACGACGAAGGCAAGGTCTTCCCGCTCGATGTGAAGGTTGGCGACCACGTTTTGTTCGGTAAGTATTCCGGTACCGAAATCAAAATCGATGGCGAAGATTTCCTGATGATGCGGGAAGAAGAAGTCCTCGGCATCCTGCACAAAAAGAAGTAAGCGGACCGCTGGCCGGTCCTTTTTTTGCGCGCTTTGTTTGAGAAAAACATAGCGATGCTGACGAAACCAAAATATTCAGAAGTCCTGAAAATAGGAGAAACAGCAATATGGCAAAGCAAATTTTACATGGTGAAGATTCGCGGCAGGCTATTCTGCGCGGCGTAAATACGCTGGCAGACGCTGTCAAGGTGACACTCGGCCCCAAGGGCCGCAACGTTGTAATTGAAAAGAAATTCGGTTCCCCGACCATCACCAAGGATGGCGTGACCGTGGCCAAGGAAATCGAGTTGAGCAATTCGCTCGAAAACATGGGCGCGCAGATGGTGAAGGAAGTTGCCTCAAAGACCTCCGACGTGGCCGGTGACGGCACCACGACCGCGACGGTCCTGGCGCAGGCCATCTATCGCGAAGGCGTCAAGACGGTTGCTGCTGGCGCAAACCCAATGGCACTGAAGCGCGGCATCGACAAGGCCGTGGAGAAGATTGTCGGCAAGCGCGACAAGGAAGGTGTTTTTGAGAACACCGGCGCGCTCGGCAAGTTCTCCAAGCCCGTCTCCGGCGGCATGATTGCCCAGGTGGGGACCATTTCCGCCAATGGCGACCAGGAAATCGGCGCCATTATCGCGCAGGCGATGGAGAAGGTCGGCAAGGATGGCGTCATCACCGTCGAGGAATCGAAGACGATGCAGACGCACCTGGAAACAGTCGATGGTATGCAGTTCGACCGCGGCTACCTGAGCCCCTACTTCGTCACCGATCCAGACCGCATGGAAGTGGCGCTCGAAGATGCTTATATTCTGATCCACGAAAAGAAGATCAGCTCCATGAAGGACCTGCTTCCGTTGCTCGAACAGGTTGCACGCAACGCCAAGCCGCTCGTCATCATTGCAGAAGATGTCGATGGGGAAGCGTTGGCAACTCTGGTCGTCAACAAGCTGCGTGGAACGCTGAACGTGGCTGCTGTGAAGGCCCCTGGCTTCGGCGATCGCCGCAAGGCAATGCTGGAAGACATCGCAAAGCTTACCGGTGGCAAGGCAATCACGGAAGACCTCGGCGTCAAGCTGGAGAATGTGAAGCTAGAAGACCTGGGCCGCGCCAAGCGCATCACCATCGACAAGGACAACACCACCATCGTCGATGGAGCGGGCAAGGCTGAGGACATTCAAGGACGCGTGAAGGAAATCCGCAACCAGATCGACAAAACCACCTCCGACTACGACCGCGAGAAGTTGCAGGAGCGGTTGGCCAAGCTGGTGGGCGGCGTAGCCGTCATCAAGGTCGGCGCAGCTACCGAAACCGAGATGAAGGAAAAGAAAGCGCGCGTGGAAGACGCCATGCACGCAACCCGCGCCGCAGTCGAGGAAGGCATTGTCCCCGGCGGCGGTGTGGCCCTGGTTCGCAGCGCGAAGGAAGTCGAGGACCTGATCAAGACGCTCGAAGGCGACGAGAAAATCGGCGCTCAAATCATTCGTCGCGCCATTGAAGAACCGTTGCGCCTGATCGTCGGCAATGCCGGCGAAGAGGGTGCCGTGGTCATCGGCAAGGTCCTTGAAAACAAGGATCCCCATTACGGCTACAACGCCGCAACCAACCAATTCGAGGACCTGGTGAAGGCCGGTGTCATCGATCCGACCAAAGTTACCCGCACTGCGCTTCAAAATGCAGCTTCGATTGCCGGCCTGATGCTGACGACTGAAGCCATGGTTGCCGACATTCCGGAGAAGAAAGAAGCTGCTCCGGCTGGCGGTCACGGTGGCGGGATGGAAGGCATGTACTAAGACTGCGCGCTAGGCGAACTGTGCCTTCGGCGCAATAAAAGCAACGGCCCCGCACCATGCGGGGCCGTTGCTTTTGACCATTGTCTTTAGAACAATTTTCCCGCATCCTAATTGATGAACTGGCATTTTGGACGCAAATCAATATTGAAATGAGGGAATCAGACATGAGATTGAGCTTTATTGTGCCCGTAGTGTGTGTAGTACTGACAACGTCCGCGCTGAATGCGGTGCCTCAAAACGCGGGGGCCCGTGGCCCTGCCACCGGGACGGCGTCCCAGCCGCCCAATCGGCAGTCTTCGCATCTGGCGCTTCGCCTCCTTGAGCAAGTCGAGCAGGCAAAACAATCTCTGGCATCAAACCAGACGCAAACAGCTGTTGGGCATATTGACCGAGCGTTGAGGTTTCGCGATCAGCTCGCCGCTCTGCCGCATGCGGCCAGCGGGCCCGTAATTGTGCCGTTATATTGGGAATTTGACGACACATCTGTGCTTGGACGGACCCTGGCTGCCCGTAAAGACGGCAAGCCGCAGCCCAGCAAGTCGGCCCCCATCACGGTGGATGCAGCAGGGACGCAGTACACATTTGTCGGCCTCGATCTGAACAAGGTAAGAAGCCGTTTGGACGCTGCGAAATCCGCTTTGAGTAGCAACAATCCCCAGGCGGCAGCCAGCTCGCTGGGTCGCATCGGGGACGAACTCGTCGTCATGACGGTCCAGGCCGAGTACCCTCTTCTCGCGGCCCGCGAAAATCTGGGTCTGGCTGAGATCGCGATCAGGAACGGACGGTATACCGAGGCGGCAGCAGCTCTCAAGGAAGCTTCCACCACGCTGGATCAGTATGCCAGCGGCCACTCCGCCCATCGCCCGTTCGAAGCAAAAAGCTTGAGCAAGCGGATCGATTCTCTTTCACAAACCATCGCCCAGAACCATACCGGGGCCACCGCCAAGATTGCTGGATGGTGGAATGAAGTCAATGGCTGGTTCACCCATCCAATTCAGGATTGAGGCCACGCGCTCGGCGAACTGCGCGTTCGGCTCAACCCCGACAAAGAGGCCTGCAGCAATGCGTGGCCTCTTTGCTTACTGGCTTCTACACTCTATGCATACAAAGCCGGTGCTCACTAAATTCTCCGGCGTTCGTCTCTCACCCTGAATCCTTCATCCATTCAGATAACTTCAGATTAGTTTAGAATCGGAAGTATTCTAGATAAGACAAATCTTCAAATTTAAAAACGCATTGCAACGTGGATGGATGCGACAAGGACATCGAGAACGATGAATTTACAGACGAACTCGCCACAGATCAGCGTGGGCCGACGGATCGCAATTTTTACATTTCTATCGATTTTTTCCCTCACCACCGCGTTACGCGCGCAACAATCCTCTTCCTCAACAAGCAGTCCCAATACCAGCAGACCGCAACCAGCGCCTGCTCCCACCTCGTCGAGCTTTATGGACCATCTGGTCCTGGAGGGTGGCGCTGGCGGCGCGATGAGCGCTGGCCTGCAGACAGGACAGTATGTTCATTCCGGCTTTACCGGTATGGGGGGCGCTGGCTACAAACTGAATAAGCGGATCAGCGTTTTTCTGGAAGGAAATTATTACTACAACTCGATGCCTTCCGCCTTGTTGCAAACCATCCAACAGAGCAGTGGCCACTACAACACGTTGACGATCTCCGCCAATCCGATGTTCCACATGTTTCAGGGCCAAAAGTATGGCGTTTATGCCATCGGCGGAGGCGGGTTTTCCCACATAGCGACAGGCTTCAGCAAGCCGATTGGGTCCACCATCAACTGCAATATCTATTCCGGGCTGGGCTATGCGTATTTAACCAACTTCTGTAACGGAAAGATTACCGGCTCCTCCTATTCCAGCAGCCAGCCATTGTTTGACTTCGGCTTGGGTATGGATGTCCGTCTGTTCCCCAACCATCGGGAAATTCTGTTTATTGAGTCCAGGTATGTCCATATCATGACTCCTTCCAACCAACTTCCGGGACCAGGCATCGGCCTGGTTCCAATCAGCGCTGGAGTCCGTTGGTAGCAACCTAAAGAAATCGTGAAACAGAAAAGCCGCGCTACGATGCGTGGCTTTTTCTGTTCTACAAACCACAACGCGATACTCTAAATCCATGGCGCTGGTGGAAGTCGAGAACCTGGTCAAGAGTTATCCAGCACGCGGCAGCAGTAAGCCGAAGCGCGTGGTTGATAATGTCAGCTTCCGCATTGAGCGTGGCAAAACACTCGGTGTCGTCGGAGAATCCGGCTCCGGCAAGAGCACTGTGGCGCGGCTTCTGCTGCGTTTGATCGAGCCGGACTCCGGGTTTATTCGCTTAGACGGGCACGATCTCGTTGCCGCCTCCAGCCGGGAGTTGCGCCAGCTTCGACGCCGCATGCAGATTGTGTTTCAGGACCCTTACGCGGCGTTGAACCCGCGCATGCGCGTAGAAGAGATTGTCGGCGAACCACTCGCCATTTATCAGGCAACAGAGGCCGATGGACGAAACGCGCGCCGCATGCAAATTCTCGAAGCGCTAGAAACCGTCGGCCTGGACGCCTCAGCGCTTCCGCGCTATCCGCATGAATTTTCCGGCGGCCAGCGACAACGCATCAATCTTGCGCGCGCTCTGATTCTTCATCCGGACCTGGTTGTGCTCGACGAGCCAACCTCCGCGCTCGATGTCAGTGTTTCCGCGCAGATCATGCAGTTGCTGCGCGATTTGCAACGCAGCCTGCATCTGACATATCTGTTCATCACGCACTCCATGCCGCTGGTGCGCTACATGGCGGATGAAATACTTGTGATACATAAAGGGCGCGTGGTGGAGCAGGGCGGCTGGCAGCAAATTTGTGAACATCCGCAGTCGGAATATACGCAGGCATTGCTGTCGGCCACGCCCAATCTTCCTGCCTCGGCGCAGATTGATTCTGAACATGCCAATTGAACCGTACAATGTCGAAAAACTACCGCACAAAGCAGTAAATTGCACTACAGCGCAAAATTGTGCGGTACGACTTGCAAATCTCTCGTCCTGATTCTGTGAATAGCTCATAAAAGCTTGCTCCCCTTGCGGGTTTACGGCCTGTTTTGTGATATTTTTAAGCGGGTGGCAACGTGCCGCCTCACCGACCGGAGGAACACAAATTGGGCAAAACGATGGTCCCCAAACGCCTGTTTTTTACCAAGGGCGTAGGGAAGCATAAAGAACGTCTCACGTCATTCGAGCTGGCACTTCGCGATGCTGGAATCGCCGCACAAAACCTGGTGCGCGTCTCGTCGATCTTTCCCCCACAAGCAAAATTGATTCCGCGGAAAGAAGGATTGAAGTACCTGCATCCCGGAGAAGTTGTCTTCGCCGTCGTCGCGGAAAACACGTCGCGGGAACCGCACCGTCTGATCGCATCCAGCATCGGCGTTGCTATTCCCTCGGACCGCAATATGTACGGCTATCTGAGCGAACATCACAGCTTTGGAGAAACGGAAGACCAGGCTGGCGACTATGCGGAAGAACTTGCGGCTGAAATGCTCGCCACCACGCTGAATGTCGAGTTCGATCCCGATACTAGCTGGGATGAGAAAAAAGAAATCTATCGCATCTCGAACAAGATCGTACGCACGGCAAACGTCACGCAATCCGCAGTTGGCAATAAACATGGCCTGTGGACAACGACCATCGCCGCCGCGATTTTGATTTTTGAATAACGTTTCGTGGGCATGCTACAAGGCTTCGTTATGCTATCTTAATAGTGGTCAGTTCAATCTGACCACTGGCCTTTTATGAAAGCCAAAAATGCAGCGCCGATTCCCGCCACCCAGTTCAAAGCGCAGTGCCTTGCTATTCTCGACACTGTGCAGCGCAAACGAACCACGGTCATCATCTCCAAGCACGGTAAGCCCGTCGCTAAACTGGTTCCAATGGACACTGATCCGGTGCCTTCCCTCTATGGCTCGATGAAAGGCACGGTTCGCGAAATTGGGGACATTGTGTCTCCGATAGAAGATGAGTGGGATGCCGCAAAGGACTGATCGTTCTCGAGGAGTCCTGCTGGACACGCATATCTGGATTCAACTGCAATCCGGTTCCCCGACGCTGTCGAAGGCAGCTCTAAACGCCATCGACAGCGCCACATCCAGCCGATCCGTTTACGTCCCTTTAATTTCTATATGGGAAGTTGCCATGCTGACAGCCAAAAGACGTCTCCAATTTGACCGCCCAGTACGGCAGTGGGTGGAGGAAGCGCTTGAGAAACCAGGCCTCCAGCTTCTGCCATTCACAACAAACATTGCCATCGAAGCCGCTCTGTTGCCGGAACCGATGCACAAGGACCCGGCAGACCGCGTAATTGTAGCATCCGCCTTGAGCGAGCGATTCACCCTGATCACCTCGGATAAACCGATGCTCTTCTTTGCCAGAAGTATCGGGCTGGAGTCCATTCAAGGATGACCATGGCCGCCAACTTCCGCATCGCGTTGGTGCAGATGTCCTGCTCCGCCGACCCCGATGCGAACTTCGACAAAGCTGCCGAGCGCGTTCGGGAGGCGGCGCGGGCCGGCGCCAACGTTGTGTGCCTGCCAGAGTTGTTTCGCTCGCAGTATTTTTGCCAGCGCGAAGACCACTCGTTGTTCGATCTGGCGGAGTCGATTCCCGGACCGTCAACAGAGAAACTGTCCCGCATTGCGCGCGAAGAAAAAGTCGCTGTCATTGCTTCCCTGTTTGAGCGGCGCGCAGCCGGGCTGTACCACAACACCGCTGCCATTCTTGAGGACGATGGCTCTCTGGCAGGTTTGTATCGCAAGATGCATATTCCGGACGATCCGCTCTATTACGAAAAGTTTTATTTCACTCCGGGCGATCTCGGCTTCCGCAATTTTTCGCTTCATGCGGGCAACGTTGGCGTGCTCATCTGCTGGGACCAGTGGTATCCCGAAGGCGCGCGCATCACGGCGCTACAGGGTGCCGAGGTGATCTTCTATCCGACAGCGATTGGCTGGCATCCGGCGGAAAAGGCCGTGTACGGCGAGGCGCAATACAGCGCGTGGCAAACCATCCAGCGCTCGCACGCAATCGCCAACGGCGTGTATGTGGCAGCGGTCAACCGCGTTGGGCATGAGCAAGGCGAAGTGCGCGGCAATCGCGTAGAAGGCGCAGGCGTCGAATTCTGGGGCGGATCGTTTTTGGCCGATTCATTTGGACGCGTCATCGCACAGGCTGCGCACGACAAGGAAGACATTCTCATCGGCGAGATCGACTTGCGCCTGATCGAAGACACGCGCCGCAACTGGCCTTTTCTGCGCGACCGCCGCATCGACGCCTACCAGCCCATCACGCAGCGTTTTCTAGATGAGTCCTAACGCCATGGGCAGGTCAATCCAGACACAAGAATCTCCTCGCTCTCAAGGTCTGCGCATGCCTGCGGAGTGGGAGCAGCACACCGCCACATGGATTGCGTGGCCGCACAATCCTGAGGACTGGCCCGGAAAATTTCAGCCAATTCCGTGGGTCTACGGCGACATCGTGCGCCACCTGGCGCGGGTCGAAGATGTGCAAATCCTGCTCAACGATGCCGCTGCGGAAAAACGCGCGCGCAATATTCTGCGCCGCTGCGGGACCGACCTAACGCGTATTCGCTTCCACCATTGGCCGACGGACCGCGTATGGTTGCGCGACTCCGGCCCCATTTTTTTGACCCCTAAATCGCGAAGCGCAACAGCCCCATCGCTTGCGCTGAGTGACTGGAAATTCAACGCGTGGGCCAAATATGACAACTGGCGGCACGACGATAAAATTCCCACGCATATCGCCGATCTGCTCGCTCTCCCTTCATGGCAGCCAGAAATCCTGCTCGCTGACGGCTCCCTGCATCGCGTCGTACTGGAAGGCGGCAGCATCGATGTCAATGGCGCAGGCGCGTTGCTGACGACAGAAGAGTGCCTGCTCAGCGATATCCAGCAGCGCAATCCGGGCGTCTCTCGTGAACAACTGGAGCAATGTTTCCACGATTATCTCGGCATCGACCAAACGATCTGGCTCAATCGCGGTATCGCTGGCGACGACACCCACGGCCACGTGGATGACATTGCGCGTTTCGTTGATACGCACACCATCGTGGCTACGGTCGAGCCGGACCGTGGCGATGAAAATTATGCCCCACTTCAGGAAAATCTCGATCGGCTGCGCGCATCACGGTCTCTCGACGGCAAGCCCTGGCGCATTGTGGAACTGCCGCTTCCCTCTCCCGCCACCTTTGAAGGCCAGCGTCTGCCCGCAAGCTATGCGAATT
>JAJYGR010000134.1 GCA_021790655.1 Acidobacteriota bacterium
ACAACGAAAACTTTTTTGAACGGATCGATTATGACCCTACGGCCAAGGACACGCTGCACCTGGACTTGAATGCCGCGCGGACCTGGGCCCAGAATCCCAACCAATTTGACCAGCAAGCTCTGGGGCAAGACCAGCGCGACCAGATTTTCACCTACAATGTCGCGGGATTTTGGACGCATGTCCTGAATGCAAGGTCCCTGTTCGATGTCAACACATACATTCGCCAGGACAATTTCCACTACTATCCCAGCGCGAATATTTTTGCCGATACTCCCGCCACGCTCTCCCAAAGCCGACGCCTACAAAATTCCGGCATCCATGCCGATTATGCTTACGCTCACGGCATCCACAACATTAAGGCCGGGGCCTCGCTGGACCAAACTATCCTGAATGAAGGTTTTGGCTTTGGGATTACCAGTGCTACATACAATGCTGTTTGCCAACAGGCAGATGGGACTCCTGTCGTTGCGCCGGGCGTAAACAATCCGTCGCAGTGCGAGGCCGCTGGATATCAGCCCAACCCGAATTTCCTGCCCGGAGAACTGCAATACGATCTGACCCGCAACGGCCACCTCTTTACCTTCAAAGGCCGCACAGACATCAAGGCAGAGGCACTCTATTTTCAGGACAATATCGTCTGGCATAACTGGCAGTTCTTGATTGGCGCACGGGGCGACAACTATAACGGCCTCAGCCGCAAGTACATGTTGGAGCCGCGCGTCGGCGCGACCTACCAACTGCCGACCGGGACGATCATTTCGGCTGGGTATGCGCGTCTCATGCCCACACCTTATAACGAGAACCTGATTCTATCCAGCTATACGGGAAACGGGGGATTGGCCAACAATTTGGGGGCCTTCGGACAACACGCGCTGACTCCTGCGACACGCAACCAATATAACGTTGGCCTGCAACAGGGAATCGGAAAATATGTCGTCATCAGCGCACAGTATTTCTGGAAATATACGAAAGGGGACTATGACTTCGACGTGATCCTGAACACGCCCCTGACGTTTCCCATCCAGTGGAAGAAGTCTGACATTACCGGGGCCGACGCGGAAGTTACTCTGGTGCCGATCCATGGCATTTCTGCCTACGTCACCATGGGCCATTCGCACTCATTGTTCTATCCCCCAGAGATCGGCGGCATTATCTTCAACAACAATACGAATGCCGTGAGCTCTGAGCCTTTCCTGATCGACCACGATCAGGTCTATGAGCAGAATTCCCATGTGCAGTATCAGCCCAAGGCCAATGGGCCTTGGTACGGATTTACATGGCGATATGAAAGTGGCCTGGTCGCGGGCAACGTGCCGTTTGGCACAGCGCCAGGTGTCCCGATCAGCCTGACCTATCTGACGCCGGACCAGCAGCAGCAGATCAAACTGAGTTGCAATGGCGTGTATGGAACGCTTTCGGCCCCGCTTACCAGTTGTCTGCCGTCGCAGTTAAAATCTCCGCTGGTAACGATTCCGGCAGCGGGCACAGAGACGCCTTATAGCAATCCGCCGCGCGTGACGCCACGCAATTTGTTCGATATGGACGCTGGCTGGGACAATGTGTTTCGCCGCAAGCAGAACCAGACGAACCTGAGCCTGACCGTGACAAACATAACCGATAAAGTGGCCCTGTACAACTACTTATCCACCTTCAGCGGCACGCACTTTGTTCCTCCTCGGATGATTACCGCGCAGGCCGTCTTCAATTTCTAGTATGATTCGGTTGAGACATCCTCCACGGTTCCTTCCCCAGAACGGCACGGAGCAAGATGGCGCGGCCATTTTGCTCCGATATTTTTCTCGCTTCCCCGCCTCCGTCTGCGAAAATAGATTGTGCCTACCACGTACGACCCAATTACAAAACCATTCCAAGGAGCCGCATCGATGTCGGCAAAATATGTCTTCGTTACTGGTGGAGTTGTGTCCAGCCTTGGAAAAGGTCTGGCTGCGGCCTCGCTCGGCTGTCTGCTGGAGAGTCGCGGTCTGCGCGTCAACCTGATGAAGTTCGATCCGTACCTGAACGTCGATCCCGGTACCATGTCACCCTTTCAGCACGGCGAGGTGTTTGTTACCGACGATGGCGCGGAGACCGACCTCGACCTGGGCCACTATGAGCGCTTTACGCATGCGCATCTCTCTCGCGACAACAATCTGACGACGGGCCGTATTTACGAACAGATCATCACCAAAGAGCGTCGCGGAGATTATCTGGGCAAGACCGTGCAGGTGATTCCGCACGTGACCAACGAGATCAAAAACGCCATGCGCAAGGTGGCCGCCGATACGGACGTGACGCTGGTCGAAATTGGTGGAACGGTCGGCGATATCGAATCGCTGCCATTTTTGGAAGCCATTCGCCAGATGCGCCAGGAGTTGGGCCGCGAAAACACTGTCTTCGTCCACGTGACGCTGGTGCCTTGGATTGCCGCAGCGCAGGAGTTGAAGACAAAGCCGACGCAGCACTCAGTGAAAGAACTGCTTTCGATTGGAATTCAGCCCGACATTCTCCTCTGCCGCACGGACCGTTTTCTTTCGCACGAAATGAAGTCGAAGATCGCGCTGTTCTGCAACGTGGAGGAGCAGGCCGTTGTGACCGCGAAGGACGTTCCCTCCATCTATGAAGTCCCTCTGGTCTTCGCGCAGGAAAAGGTGGACGCACTGGCGCTGAAGTATCTGCATCTCCAGGCGGGCGAGGCGAAACTGGAGAAATGGCGGGAGTTGGTCGACCGCTGCTACAACCCGAAAGATGAAGTTTCCATCGGCATTGTTGGTAAATATGTCGAATATGAGGACAGCTATAAATCTCTGAAAGAGGCGCTGGTCCACGGCGCGCTGGCCCACAATTTGAAGTTGAAAGTGACCTGGATTGAAGCTGAAGGCCTGGAAACGAAAGAAGCGGATGACCGCAGCTATGAAAGCCAGCTTGAAGGATTTGATGGAATCCTGGTGCCGGGCGGCTTCGGCAAGCGCGGCATTGAAGGCATGTTGAACGCCATTCGTTATGCGCGTGAAAACGAAATTCCCTACTTCGGGATTTGTCTTGGTATGCAAACCGCCTGCATCGAATATGCGCGCAATGTCTGCGGACTGTCTGCAGCCAATTCCAGCGAGTTCGATCCGGCGACGCCGCATCGTGTGATTTATAAACTGCGCGAACTGACCGGGGTGGAGGAGATGGGCGGCACCATGCGGCTTGGCGCATGGCCGTGCATGCTGGAGACGGACTCCGTTGCTGCGCGAGCATATGGAGAGACGCAAATCAGCGAGCGCCACCGCCACAGGTATGAATTTAATCGCGAATATGAGGCCGTGCTGACCGGTGGAGGACTGCGCATCACCGGCACTACGCCGGACGCGACCTATGTTGAGATCGTAGAGATCCCCGGCCATCCATTTTTTCTCGGCTGCCAGTTTCATCCTGAGTTCAAATCGAAGCCGCTGGAGCCGCATCCGCTGTTCCGCGAATTTGTCGGCGCGAGCTATCGCAATAGGCTGGCGAATGAAAAAGATTTAGCGCAACAGGATACACAAGTGCCGCAACGCGTCGCACGCTAGAGATACGCAGATCGAAAGAGTCATTCTGAACGAAGGTCGGTCGCCGCGGCGACGCGACCGAAGTGAAGAATCCAGACAATATTGTCTGAATGGACGGAGCAAGAATTTTCTGGATCCTTCGCTCAGGATGACGAGCCTAATTCTTTTAATTACCGTATCTGTGGATCCGCACTAAAAATTTTCAAAAAGAAAGGTTCCCAGGATTTACATGTCTATTTTGCACGTCATTATTTTGGCAATCATTCAGGGCATGGCGGAGTTATTGCCTGTTTCCAGTTCGGCGCATGTGGTGGTGGCAGAAAAGCTGATGGGCATGGACCCCAGCTCCCCGCCTATGACGCTGCTGCTGGTCATGCTGCACACCGGCACCATGTTCGCCGTGATCGCGTATTTCTGGAACCAATGGCGCACGACCTACTTCCAGAATATAGATACGTTCAAGACGATCTTCTTCCAGGTGGTTGTCGCAACGTTCTTTACCGGGCTGATCGGCGGCGGTCTGATTGAGGGCATCGAGAAATTCGGCTTTCCGCACGCGAAACATGCGGAGATTGAACAGTTGTTCGGGCGGCTGGACCTGATCGCGCCTGCTTTGGCGTTGGTCGGCATTTTGATTTTGATTGCGGGCCTGAAGAAGATCCGCACCCAGCCCGGCATTGAAGATGAGAGCACTGGATTGAACACGAAGCAGGCTGGTTGGATCGGCGCTGTCCAGGGGCTGTGCCTGCCGTTCAGAGGATTTTCCCGCTCTGGCGCGACGATTTCGACCGGCATGTTGCTGGGCGTAGCGAAGCCCAGAGCGGAAGCGTTTAGCTTCGCGCTGGCCGTGGTGTTGACGCCTCCCGCCATCGCGCGGGAAGTGCTGCGGCTGGTGAAGGCCGAGCACGTCTCGGGAGGAAATTTATCGGCGGCGATGATGCCTAGTCTGCTCGGCGCTGTGTTCGCATTTGTCGCTGGCCTGATCGCGCTGAAGTGGCTCAGCAAATGGCTGGAGAGTGGACGCTGGCACTGGTTCGGCGTTTATTGTTTAGTTGCTGCGTGTGTAGTGGCGTATTTGCATCATGTGGGGTATTGAGCAGTTTGCAATTGTGTGAGTATTGGTTTATTTGACCCTGTAAAAATGCCAGTGCTACCGTAGAAGGTTCCCATCGTCGTACCGTTAGGATTCCGCATTATGTCAACTTCGTCTACCATTCCCGCGCATGCCCCTGCTCTCAGCAAGACTTCGCTCAACGCCACGCATCGCCAGTTGGGCGCGAAGATGGTGGACTTTGGCGGCTGGGACATGCCGGTGGAATACTCCGGCCTGATCGCCGAGCACATGGCTGTGCGTACCCGCGTTGGCCTGTTTGATGTGAGCCACATGGGTGAGATTCAACTGCGCGGGCCGGAGGCGCTTGATGCTGTGCAGTTTGTGTCGATGAACGATGCCTCGAAGCTGTCCGAAGGGCAGGCGCACTATTCCGCACTGCTGACCGAGCTAGGCACTTTCGTCGATGACATTCTGGTCCATAAATTCAGTCCAAACGACTATCTGCTGGTGGTCAACGCAGGCACGCGGCCCAAGGATTACTCCTGGATCAAGCAGCATGCGCAGCGCTTTCATTGCCATGTCAGCGACTACAGCGCGCATTATTCGCAGCTCGCGATTCAAGGCCCGCAGGCTTTGGACTTGCTAAAAAAACTGACCAGCGTGGAGTTGGAAAAGATCAAGAATTACTGGTTTGTCTGGGGCAGCATTTGCGGCGTGCATAACGTGCTGATCTCGCGCACTGGCTATACCGGCGAGGATGGATTTGAAATTTACATTCCTTCCGATGAAGCGACCACCACCCGCGTGTGGAATGAAATTCTTGAAGCGGGACGCGAGTTCGACATTCTGCCGTGTGGCCTGGGAGCGCGGAATACGCTGCGACTGGAAGCCTCGATGGCGCTATATGGACACGAAATTACGGACGAAACCAATGTGTTCGAAGCCGGGCTGGATCGCTTCTGCAAGCTCGACAAGCCGGAGTTTCTCGGGCAGGCGGCGCTCAGAAATGTGCTGCAGAACGGTGGCGCGCAGCGCAGGCTGGTCGGCCTGGAGATGATCGAACGCGGCATTGGACGGGACGGCTACCCGGTTTGCACGCTTGACAGCGAGGAAATTGGCGTCGTGACCAGCGGCTCGCCAGCGCCGTTTTTGAAGAAGAACATCGCGCTGGCCTACGTGCCGGTTGCCCACAGCTCGGTAGATATAGAGCTGGCAGTGAAAATTCGCGGCCAGAATGTGCGCGCGCGTATTGTTCCGCAGCCCTTTTATCGTCGCCCCAAAAAACAGGCCTAGATCGTGCATCCAACACAAAAACTTCTTCATTGTGGCTGGCAGTTCCGCTTCGAGCTTCGCTGACAACATACAATAGAAAGTGAGTAAAACTATGGCTTATCCTGCTGCTTACCGCTACACACGCGAACATGAATGGATCAAGGTCGAGGGCGACCTGGGCACGGTCGGCATCACAGACTATGCGCAGAACTCGCTCGGCGACATCGTCTTTGTCGACGCGCCGAAGGTCGGCGCTACGGTCGAGGCTGGCAAGGTCTTCGGCAGCGTCGAGTCCGTCAAGGCTGTTTCCGATCTTTACTCGCCGGTAAGCGGCACGGTAACGGCGGTGAATGAAGAACTCAACACCGCCCCGGAAAAAATCAACACCGCTGCGCACGATTCCTGGATCATTAAAGTGAAGTTGTCGAAGCCCGCCGAAGTGGACGCGCTGTTGAACGCCGCCGATTACGAAAAATTCACCTCAGAAGAGACCGAGCACTAGAGCCGCAAAGAGAGACTCTGCTGCGCCACAGGAAACCCGACCCATGCGTTATCTGCCGAAATCTCCCTTCGACCGCTCCACCATGCTGGACGCGATCGGCGTTGCCTCCATCGACGACCTTTTCACGACCATCCCAGCGGAATATCGCCTGACTGGAGACATGAAAATTCCGCGGCAGATGGGCGAGCAGGAGATCGTCGAATTCTTCCGCGCGGCGGCTGACCGCAACGCCAACGGCTACGCCAGCTTTCTCGGCGCGGGCGCGTATCGTCATTATCGCCCGGTGGTCATCGACGCCATGGTGCAGCGTGGGGAATTTCTTACGTCCTACACACCGTATCAGGCCGAGATCACGCAGGGAACGCTCCAGGCCATCTTTGAATTTCAGACCATGATCTGCGAGTTGACCGGCATGGAGATTGCGAACGCCTCCATGTATGACGGCTCGACCGGCGCGGCGGAGTCGGTGATGATGGCCGCGCGCGTCACTGGCCGCAGCCATATCGTCGTCGCAAATACGGTGCATCCGGAATATCGCGAAGTCCTGAAGACCTACGCGCAGCATCAGGGTTTGCCGAAGCAGATTGTCGGCTACGGAGCCGATGGCCGCGTGGACCAGACGGCGTTGGAAGACGCGATTACCGACCAGACCGCGTGCGTACTGATTCAGTCGCCGAATTTTTTTGGCGTGATTGAAGACATCGCGGCCATCGCGGAGATGGCGCACGCCAAGGGTGCGCTGCTGATCGTTTCGATTGCAGAAGCTCTCTCGCTCGGCATTGTGCGTCCGCCGGTCGAGGCTGACATTGTTTCGTTGGAAGCGCAGTCCTTCGGCGTGCCGGTGGGCTACGGCGGACCGTATTGCGGCGTGCTGGCGTGCAAAGAGAAATTTATCCGTCAAATGCCAGGGCGACTGACCGGGGCGACAACCGACAAGCAGGGTCGTCGCGGATTTGTGCTGACGCTTTCGACACGCGAGCAGCATATTCGCCGCGAAAAGGCGACGTCTAACATCTGTACGAACCAGGCATTGGTCGCGCTGATGACTTGCATTTATTTAACCATTTACGGCAAAGCGGGAATGAAGGAATTGGCCGAGCAGAACCTGGCCAAGGCGCATTATGCTGCACAGGTGCTGGGCGCAACGCCGGGCAGCGAATTGCTCTTCGCAAAATCGCCGCGCTTCCATGAGTTTGTTCTGTCCACGCAGGAAGCTCCCGATGCGATGAATACGCGTTTGCTGGAGCACAAGATCATTGGCGGTCTATCACTGGTCAAGTGGTATCCAGAACTACGCAACGCATCGTTATGGTGCGCGACGGAGCAGAATTCGCGGGAACAGATTGACACCGCGGCCGCCGTCGTCGCAGGCAAAGAAGCGGCCACACTGGCGTACGCATAAGGATTGAGGAACGACATGGCAACGGATACATTGAACCCCGCAGGCGTCACCAGCACCGAAACAATTACCATCCCGTTCGTCGGAGAGCGACGCAAGGTTGCCAGCCACATCAACCAGAATGAAGGGCTGATCTTTGAGAAGTCGTCGCCCGGCAAAAAGGCCTATCGGCTTTCGCCGCTGGATGTTCCGGCAGTGGATGCGAAGTCGCTGCTCGGCGACCTGGCGCGCGAGGATGTGGGCTTGTTGCCGGAGGTGAGCGAGATCGAAATCATTCGCCACTTCACGCGCCTTTCCACATGGAACTACGCCATCGACCTGGGCATGTATCCGCTGGGTAGCTGCACTATGAAATACAATCCACGCGTCAATGAGCTGGTAGCGCGACTGCAAGGAATTGCCGAAGCGCATCCCTACCAGCCGGAATCGCTGTCGCAAGGCGCGATGCGCGTGATGTGGTTATTGCAGGATTGCCTGAAGGAAATTACCGGCATGGACGCCATTACGTTGCAACCGGCAGCCGGAGCGCATGGAGAATTTACCGGCATCCTGCTGGTCCGCGCGTATCACGAGTCGAAGGGCAATCCGCGCAAAAAGGTTTTGATTCCCGACTCCGCGCATGGCACCAACCCGGCAACGGCGGCGATCTGCGGTTATCAGGTGCAGAACCTCAAGTCGAACAGCGAAGGCATGGTGGACCTGGCGGAGTTGGAGAAGCTGGTCGATGAAGAGACCGCCGCGCTGATGCTGACCAACCCTTCGACAATCGGCGTATTTGAAAGCGAAATCCATAAGATTGCCGACATTCTGCACGCCAAGGGTGCGCTGCTTTACATGGATGGCGCGAACATGAATGCGCTGGTGGGCAAGACGCGCCCGGGCGATTTCGGCGTGGACGTGATGCACATGAATCTGCACAAAACATTCTCGACGCCGCATGGCGGGGGTGGTCCCGGCTCCGGCCCAGTGGCGTGCAAAAAGATTCTGGAGCCATTTCTGCCGACGCCCGTGATTGTAGAAAAAGCAGACGGCACACTTACCTTTCACTACGACCATCCGCAATCCGTGGGCCGCGTGCGCATGTTCTATGGCAACTACGGCATGTTCGTTCGCGCGCTCGCGTACATTCTGGCGAATGGTCCGGACGGCCTGCGCCAGACAACGGAAGACGCGGTATTGAACGCCAATTACATTCGTAAACATCTGGAAGATGTGTACGAGCTGCCCTACAAGACGGCCACGCTGCATGAGGTGGTCTTCAGTGACCGTCGGCAGGCGCGGAACGGCGTCAAAACGGGCGATATCGCCAAGCGGCTCATCGACTACGGCTTCCATCCCTACACGGTGTCGTTTCCGATGATCGTGCCGGGCGCGCTGATGATTGAGCCGACCGAGAGCGAGTCAAAGGAAGAACTCGATCTGTTCATCGACGCGATGCGGCAGATTGCGCGCGAAGCCGACGAGAATCCCGCGATTATCCTGAGCGCGCCGAACGCGACGCGCGTTTCGCGCATGGATGAGGTGGGCGCGGCACGCAAGCCCGTCCTGCGCTGGAAGCCGGCCATCGCGGCCGCGCCTGCTTCCACAGAAAATTCCGCGCTGGAGCCTGCTACGGCAGCCAAGGAATACTGATGGCCTCCGCATTTGACGATCAACGCGAGACGCTCGAAAAGCATGAGTTCATGATGGGTGTTCCGCGCGGGCGGCTGGCGGTCACGCTTGACATGTTGACGGATGCGCTGATACTTGTCGGACAGCATGGAGTGTACTGCACGTCCGCGCGCAACCCGGCGATACCGGCGCTCGATCTGCAATCGGTCATGCATCAACTGACCGGAGCGAAAGAGCTGATCCAGTCTGTGATGCAGGAACTCGCCAGTAAGCCAGATTCAAAATAGCCAGCGATTTATGCTCGAATGAAATGTGACCCCACGCTACGAATGAGACACTCATCAGCCCACGATTGCGTGCGCTATCTTTACGCACAAAGGCCAATCGTATTGGTACATCCAAATGACGATTGCCTGGGCAGCAAGGAACGCGGGCAGCGCATAGAGATAGACCCGGTGGATGCGGCGGTCGACGATCAGGTCGCGAACCACGCCGAGGAAAATTAGAACGTCGACGCCGCCATAAATCCAAACAAATATCAGCATATTCGGCAAAACTGGCAACTTCTGAAGCGGCATTCGACTGAAGGCCGCGGAGGTCAATGCGCAGGTTGCAACCAGGAGCAGGCGGCGATGGAACTCGGGCTTTTTTCGCCAGTAAATTGCCAGCGCAAACGGAATCGTGAAGGAGGTCATGTCTAAGAACGGGCCAATGAGATCAGTTACCGCATCCTCGACCGCGTGAAGTCGGAACATTTGAAAACGCGTCATGGTGATGGCGGTGGAAATCCCCAGCACGGGAATCGCAACGCCGAGCGCGACACCGAACCAACCGACCTGGCGATGAAGCCGCACGTTGTGGGTACGGACCAGTAGCGACTGGAAGATGAAGAAAAGCACCCATCCGAAGAAAATAGCTGCATGAAGATACAGGATAATGGGGCGGGGAACGGCAGCATGTATGAGGTGCTCGTCGATCGTGTGGCTGAAGCCATAAACCACGATCACGGCGATCAGCAGCGACATGAAGAAGTAGAAGTATTTACTCAATAGAACGATGCCCGGTGGCTTGGTAGTCAGCGTAGTCGTAATAATGGTGAACCCCCCGATCGCGACGGATTGCATCCTGATTTTCCGCTATATCGTAACATGGCTGGCAGCACAAACGAGATAATTGGTAAGCATGGAGTGTACTGCACGTCCGCGCGTAACCCTGCGATACCGGCGCTCGATCTGCAAGCGGTGATGCATCAGTTGGCCGGAGCGAAAGAGCTGATCCAGTCTGTGATGCAGGAACTCGCCAGTAAGCCAGATTCAAAGTAGCCAGCGATTTATCGGTTGAATGAAATGTGACCCCCGCTACGAATGTGACACTCGGTTTAGCACTACAGTTGTAACTAATGGGCAGAGAGCAGGAGTTGTTGTTTTCGGAAGTGG
>JAJYGR010000178.1 GCA_021790655.1 Acidobacteriota bacterium
GGTGGACTGGCCGTAATTTACGTGGTCGTTCGGATGCACGCGGTCGTACTCGCCCAGCTTGCCGCCGAGAATCTGACTGGCGCGGTTAGCCAGCACTTCATTGGTGTTCATGTGGAAGCTGACACCGGCCCCGGCCTGAAAAACATCGACGACAAATTCATCGTTCCATTTGCCATCGATCACCTCCTGCGCAGCCTTGACGATGGCGTCGGCACGGTCCGCTTCGACCAGACCCAACTCCTTATTGGCTTGGGCCGCCGCCGCCTTCACCATCCCCATGGCCCGGATCAATAGCGGATGCGCGCGCATTCCTGAAATTGGATAATTATCGACCGCGCGGACCGTCTGTGCTCCGTAATACACATGCGCCGGGACCTCCACATATCCCAGCGAATCTTTTTCTTTGCGAACTTCTTTCTGAACGTCAGCCATTGCATTGCTCCTTGAGAGAAAACAAACATTTCAGTATATCGGCTGCTCGAATACGGGTGCCCCAGGTTCGCGCAGCTCCATCTTTTGCGGAGCTAAGGTGGGAGTGCAAGTAACGCGCGCAGCCGTAGACCAGTTGGGGCGTCTAAAATGAGCCACCTGGGTGCCCCACCTTCGCGGAGCTAAGGTGGGAGTGCAAGTAACGCGCACACTACGGCAGACGCAGATTGTAAAAAAATCCGCAGAACCTCGCCGCAGTCCTTGACCGAGCTTGCCAAAGCAACGGGTCGGAAAAAGCCCAACCTGTCGCGCACCATCAGGACCATGCAACGGTATGGTCTCATTCAGGTAACGCAGCAGAGCAACGGCAGGCTCGCCCCAAAAGTCGTCTACAAGCGTGTCGAATTGACCATGGAACTGGGAGCGTGATCGATCACACCCTTCGCAAAGAAACCGCGAAGGGTGGGGCACCCGGCTGTTTCGTGCAGTCCATTCACGCTTTAGGAATGCTGCAAATGCGGAAGCAGATCGACATTGATCCTGCTCCGCTTCTGAAGCTGCCACAGATCGTACCGGGCCTGCATTCCCAGCCAGACCTCGGGCGAAGACGTGCCGAAGGCCGCAGCCAGCCGCACGGCCATCTCCGGGGATATCGTCTCCTTTCCATTCAGGACGCGGGACAACGTGACACGTCCGACACCCAGATGCTTTGCGGCTGCCGAAACGCTCATCTCTCCCAGATATTCCCGGGCCACCTCGCCCGGATGTGGAGGGTTGTGCATACGCATGGAAAGCTCCTTTCAGTGATAGTCCCGGTAATCGACAAGGATCGCGTCCTCGCTTTCAAAGCCGAAAGTGATACGCCAATTTCCGCTGACTGCGATGGACCAGTGCCCGTGCAGATTGGCCTGTAAACGGTGAAGCCTTCAACCCGGCGCATTCATGTCTTCGGGCTTGCGGGCGCTGTCGAGCATCCCCAGTTGATGGCCTAATTGAAGTCAAACAGCATCGTAATGGCAAACACTCCCCTAAAGTCGCGTATCGGCGTGTTGAATTCACGGTTGAACTGGGAGCGTGATGAATCCTAAGGCAATTTGCCGTCTTGATCTAATCTTCAGTGGCCCAACGTCATTCGCGCCAATGATACGGCAAGCAAAACATATGCCGCTGCAAATAGAACAAAGGCAGTCCACCCGGTACCCAATATAAATGCATACTTAGTCTTGGAATAGGAGGAAGGGCTCACTGAAGAGGTTGGGATAGTATCTACGACTCCGTTATACCGCGTGTTCAGGTATTTTTCATAATACGTCGTGATGAATCCGATAAAAGCGAGAGATGCAACAACAGAAAGCGCTAGCCATACCAATGAGAATTCACATGCCCACCCGCCGAAATGATTGTCCTTTGCGCTAAAATCTTTAGCCAAATATGCAATCGAGCCGCTTGCAACTAAAATCAATTTTTCAAAAAAAGCCACATACGATCTGAGCGTTTTAAAAAAACTCCCTGGCTTCCTTATTAGCCTCAATTCATCACAGCTCAGTACACAGGAATCAAACTCAAACGCTGACCCTTTCATACGGCAACAAATGATTAACCATAGTGCCGCCCATAGAAATAATGCTAGTACGGAGGCGGAGACCCACGATATGGTTATGCAAAACATGTCTTAGAATCGTAGCTTTCAATGCAAAAATTGGGGATTTAAGTACTTGACTCCCTCAACAGAGCTGAGGTTAATTCAGCAATTTGGCGCTGAAGTTCAATTTCTAGAATTCCTAGTTCCTCTTTCCGGTCTAGGCTGATTTGCTGCCCCATGCGGTTTTTGTGTTGATAGTATTCTTCGCACTTATCATGCTCCGCTAGGTGTTCTGAAATCACTTCGTTGTACTGTTTCTGGAGTCGATGAATTTCGTCAATGATTTGTGCCATAGTCCACCCTCACCGTCCATTTAACCGCCAAGTTCAGAAATCTCAAAGCGAATCCCCGAACTAAATAGGAAATTTCTCTCTGTACGCTCGGCGCAACGACCGTGGGGTCAAGTGTCGAAATCCCAAAATTGCTACGCGCTGCCTGCGGTCGAACCGGATCGGGTTCTTCTATTGTTCATGATGCAACGCAACGCCCCCATCAATCCGCCGAGCCACATCACGGAACCAGCAAGAGTACCCGCGGCGCCGCCCCTGTTACCCCCTCCCAGACTGCCCAAAATAAATCCAGTTCCAGCTCCAATAGCAAATCCGGCTAGCATCCAAGCTCCAATGATAAGAACCGTTCGCCATCGTCTCTTTGCTCCCACGATGGCGATGATCGTTAGTACTAGGAATAGAAGTACCAGGAGGGGTAGCCCTGGATTAGCGGACTGCATGTTTGGGAACCGCCCGTATGGAGGATGAAAAGCTGCAATAAGCAATATCACTAATGAGTCTTGAATTGGGAAGAATTCGATTGACTTGTGCTCGCGCGGAGCCAATATCATTGATCGCTCATCTGTTTCTGCCGCACTCTGATTAAATAGCGGAATGAGCGATGGAGCGATGGAGCGGGGACGGCCGGGTGCCCCATCCTTGCGCAGCAAGGGTGGGATGGTTCTTCCCCAATCCCCCACAATGCTTAAATTAAATAGAAACATGAGCAACCCCGCACACTCCGCAACCAGCAGCTTCGACGTACTCGTCATTGGAGCCAGGCCGACTGGCCTTCACATACTGCGCGCTTATTGTGATTTATAAGTTACAATTGTAGTGTGATCGAGATTCGGCGTTATGTCACTCGCACAGCAACGCCATGAAAAAGACCGCCAGCATTTCCCATGATGAGGCACTTGTGCGTGAGCTTCGAAACAACCCCGTGTTTGCCGCGGAATACCTTCGGGCCGCACTCGAAGACAAAGGCGAACCGCGCGTCCTGCTCCTTGCCCTGCGCCGCATTGCCGAGTCCAGGGGCGGGATTGCAAAGGTGGCCAAGGCTGCAGGAATGGAGCGCGAGAGCCTTTACCGCGCATTGTCCGCCAAGGGCAACCCTCGCCTGTCCACGCTGGTCGCCGTCACCCGTGCCGTGGGTTTGAAGCTCACCGTGGAAGCTTCCTCGTAAGCACTCTGCTTAAATAAGAGCATGACCCAACCCGCACCCTCCGCAAGAGACAGATTCGACGTTCTCGTCATCGGGGCCGGGCCTACCGGCCTGGCCTGCGCCATCGACGCGCAGCGCGAAGGTTTTCGCGTGGCGCTGATCGACAAAGGCTGCCTGTGCAACTCCCTGTTTCATTACCCGTCGAACATGACCTTCTTCACCACGCCGGAGTTGCTGGAGATTGGCAACATTCCCTTCAGCAGCCCGAACCAGAAACCGAACCGGCAGGAGGCGCTGGAGTATTACCGCAAAGTGGCGCAGCATTTCCGGCTCGATGTCCGGCAGTATGAGCATGTGGACCGCGTCAGTGGACAGGCAGGCGACTTTACCGTGCATTGCGCGGACTCCTTTCAACGCCAGCACACCTATCAAACGCGCGCGCTGATCGTCGCCACAGGTTACTACGACCGGCCCAATTATCTCGGCGTTCCCGGTGAGGATTTGCCCAAGGTATTTCATTACTACAAAGACCCGCATCCCTATTTCGATCATGATGTGCTGGTAATCGGCGGCAAGAATTCCGCAGCCATCGCCGCGCTCGATCTGTGGCGGCACGGCGCGCGCGTTACCCTGGTCCATCGCGGCCCGGGCATGCATCGGCATGTGAAGTATTGGATCCTGCCAGACATCGAAAATCGCATCCGCAATAACGAGATCCACGGCCACTTCAAAACTACTGTGGAAGAGATTACCCTGGACAGCGTCCGCCTGCGCACGCCGCGGGGCAAACACACGATAAAAAACGACTTTGTTTTCGCCATGACCGGCTATCACCCGGATTTCAGCTTTCTGGAAGCGCTGGGCATTCGTCTGGCAGGCGCAGATCGCACCCCAGCCTTCAACTCGCAGACACTCGAAAGCAATGTGCCGGGAATCTATCTGGCGGGCGTCATCGTCGCAGGGGCACGCACCAACGAAATTTTCATTGAAAATGGCCGCTTCCATGGCGCACAAATTGCTGCGGGGCTGCAACAGAGACTAACTCGTCCATCCCAGGCACATACTTCCATGAGTTCCAGCACCATCGTTGGCACATAACACAGGTTGGAATGCTGTAGTCAGTCGCGCGGCAGTCCAATAGAATTGGTTTCATATTCTTATGCCTCGGTTTATGCCACGCACTATTCGCGGGCAACTGATCCTCGGTACAGCTTTGCTGCAGTGCCTGCTGGTCGCCATCATTGCGGGCTACCTCTATCATCAGCAGCGGACCACGCTGCGTATCCGCACCGCAGAGCGGCTGACATATCAGGTCTATATTCTTAGCAGCGCCGCTTCGCTGGAAATCCGGAACCAACGTATCACCGCCGTGCAGTCCATTCTGGACAACATGCTTGCTACATCCACCATACGGGCAGCTCGGATTACAGATCTTTCTGGAAATACCCTGGCCTACAGCGATCGCACTGGGTCGGCCACATTCGCCCCACTCTCGGCAGTCGAGCGACTGCAATTTCGCCCACCTTACGCAACGAAAATTTTCGATAACAGCAATCGAAGCATGGAGGCAGTCACTGCGATCAATGTGGACGGCGTCCCAGTCGCTCTGGCATGGATTTATTCGGATGCCACAGAAGACAGGTTGATTCTGACGAATTTGCTGCACTCTGCCTTGCTGTTTGTCTTGCTGGCAATCGCCGCCAACGCACTTTTTTCTCTGTTGCTGGCGCGTTCGGTCACTCGGCCTTTGCACGGACTGCTGCGCGGCACCAAACTACTGATTCGCGATCCGGAACGCAGCGGCGTATTTCCGCTGAAGACCCGCTCTATGAATGAAGCTGGCGAGCTGACGCGTTCCTTCAACACCATGGTAGCCGCACTCAACGAGCAGCGTGCCGGACTGGATGACACGCTTGCCCTGCTCGACTCCATGCTGGCAAATGCGCCGATTGGCTTCGCATTCTTTGACCGCAAGATGCGTTATGTACGCATGAATCAGTTTTTAGCAGAGATGAACAACCTGTCCATCAGCCACCATTTAGGGCACACTGTGCAGGAAGTTTTCTCGAACGCGATGGCCCTGGAAATTACTGCCGCGATCGAACAGGTGTTTACTACCGGCATGCCAGTCCGCGATCTGGAACTACATGGCGAATTACCGACCCGACCTGGCGAATTGCGCACCTGGCTGACTAGTTTTTATCCCGTACGCACAGGCGCCGAGCCAACCAACTCGATGCAGGCGGGCTCCGATCTGGTCCGCTGGGTCGGCGCTGTCGTCGTAGACGCTACCGAGAGAAAATTGTCGGAAGAAATGCTGCGCCGCACGGAAAAACTGGCAGCCACCGGACGCTTGGCAGCCTCCATTGCCCATGAAATTAACAATCCGCTGGAAGCTGTGACAAACCTTCTGTATCTTCTGCACCAGCAGCCCCTGGATGCAGAGTCTTTGAAATACGCAACCCTGGCGCAGCAGGAAATTGCCCGGGTCTCGCAGATTACCCAGCAGACACTACGCTTTTATCGACAATCTTCGAAGCCTGTCCGCATCAATCCTTGCGAAATCCTCGATTCGGTCTTGGCCTTGCATCAGGGGCGTCTCTATGCGACACAGGTGGAAGTCATTCGCCGCTACAACGATGGCGCGGAAATACTGGCCTTCAGTGGAGAAATGCGGCAGCTATTTGCCAACCTTGTGGGCAATGCTCTGGATGCAATGCCACGCGGAGGAAGCTTGGCCCTTTCTGTGCGTCTGTCCCGCGCATGGAATATGCCTGAAGTCCGTGGTGTTCGCATCTTCGTCTCGGACACTGGTTCCGGGATGAGCCAGGCCGTACGCGAGCGTATCTTCGAACCCTTTTTCACCACAAAGGAAACCACTGGAACCGGTCTCGGACTATGGGTCAGCTCGGAAATCATCAAGAAACATCAGGGTTCCGTTCGTGTGCGGAGCCGTCCGGCCCCAAACGATCCGGGCAGACAAGCTGCCTCCGGAACAGTCTTTATGCTGTTTTTTCCCTTCGATGGAAATGCAAGCCAGGCATGGGCAGAACACGCACCGGAGGAGACGCTCCGCGGTGACGAAGTAGACTTCCCAGATCATTCATAGAAGAATCAGGCGGAAAGTTTCCTCCTGGGTGGCCGGAAGTCACGTCTGTGCCATATTTTATGAAAGATATGGCGTATCCGGGCAAATGGAAACGCACGACCTAAACGCGGCGTAGTGCATAATGTTTGCAAGGCCCCCTGTACAGCATTCCTTAGAACAGCGGCCCTGATATCAGGCCCCCAGTGAACCTGCCGAATTCCATTACGACGAGTCGCATCTTCTGCGTGCCATTGCTCATCTGGCTGCTGTCTCGAAGCTTTCCTCTCCACGCTTTTTATGGCGAACAGGAGATTCTTGCCTCTGTGCTGTTTATTCTGGCCTCCATCACAGATGGAGTAGACGGATATCTGGCGCGCAAGCGTGGGCAGATCACCACCATGGGGATGCTGCTGGACCCTCTGGCGGACAAGTTGATGGTGACTGCGGCTTTTATCGCACTGGTGGAATTTAATCCCCGCATTGTTCCCGCCTGGATTGCTGTCCTGGTGATTGGCCGAGAATTTCTGGTCAGTGGACTGCGCTCGATAGCCGTATCGGAAGGCTTCACCATTCAGGCCAGCGATCTTGGCAAGCTGAAAATGGTGACGCAGATTGTCGCAGTTGTGGCGGCGATTCTGGATCGCCGCTGGGACGTGTGGCGCGTTGGATGGTTCATTCTGCCGGTACACGTGATTGCAATTACGGCCATTTACTTTATGGTTTTGGTCTCTATCATCTCTGCCATCGATTACTTTGTGGCCTTCTGGCGCAAGATTGAGCGCGCCTCCGTCATGCGTCGGCAAGCCAATTTTATCTTGAGCAGAAAAAAGGACGTTTCCACAGTCGACCGGATTTCTTAGAAGTTTTTCTGTCTCAATTCCTGTAGATTCTGGATTTCTTTTTTCTTCCGACTGCGTCCATACAGTGTGGGCCGTAATCGTCGCTCCAGTCTTACTCCTTATAGCGCGGCCCATATAAAAACCCTCGCAGGCTGTGGGGCCGCGAGGGTTTTTACTTTCTAAACATTCACCGATCTATGCCTGCGTATGCGCGTGCGAACGTTGTGTGTGTTGGATGAAGTGATACGGTGGCCATGGGCCTGAAAGCATCATCTGGCAGTCCCGCAACGTTTGGCTGGCGCTCGAGTATTTGTTCTGATACCGGGCAATGTTGCCGTGGTCAATCAGATGAGCGATGTCGAGCAGCATCTTTCCGCTGTCCATCCGCCTACAGGAAATATCTTCCTCCAACGGAGAAAACATGCGATGGACCTGCACGAAAACCGCCCGTGCCTTGGTCTGCCGCTCCCGCTGTAGCGCTGCTGCCTCCCGAAGACGGGAAAGATATTCCTTGCCCACGCAGGGGGAGGATAGATATTTCGGAGAGTTCGGGCCGCCATCTTCCAGCACAACTTTCAGATGCATCTCCGCCTTACCGCGCAACCGCTCCACGTTGGCGTTGAACTGGCGCTGATTGCTTCGTACGGAACGACGCAGCGCATCGTCATCGGAAAAAATAGTTCCGAATCGGAATGGCAGCACGGTCGAGTGTTGGAAACAGTCTGCAATCACACGGGCGTGATCGACGGCTGATTTTTGATCTAAATTGTCTTCTGAATTGTGTTCGCTGACGATAACTGCGAAATCACTGGCTGGATAGAGGAAAATCTGATTTCCGAGAACGCCTACATGGGAATCCAATGGAACTGGTTTACGATGATGAGCTATTTCTGGAAACGCCTGCTTTTCTGCAATGCAATACGCGTACCACGCCATACAGAGTCACTCCATCACGCTGGGACACTCTTAAAAAAGCGCGTCCAGGCTGAAAGTTGATTTTTTTACTTCCTGTCTCTTATAAGATATGCGACGTACTGGCGCGCCGAACATCAGGCTGTACCGAACGCAAGGCTATCCTAGTCCCATGGTTGGAATCTAGGCAACTGCACCAAGGAAAGATTTTAAGCGGGGCTACCCGAAAAGTGACGCTTATCTGGCAATGCAAAAGCTAAAGGGAAGGTAGAGCTTGGCGAATCGTGGGCGAAACTGGTGCTCTTCGGGCACCTTGGGACAAATTGGGGTCAGAATAAAAGCCGGGGCCAGCCATGTCAAAGCGTCGCGCTATGAAGCGGCTTGCTTCCTTTACGCCTAGTGCCCCATACCGTGAATTGCCTGGATGAGTTTCAATACAAACATCAGCGTGAGCAGAAATAGGCCAGCCATGGCGGAGTTGCGAACCCATCCGGCCATCGAACGTATCTGGTCTGCCAAGTCCAACTGGTCGTCGGAAAGAACAGTAAGTGAATGATTCAATTCGGCAGCGTGCTCTTCCAGTTTTTCCAGACGCCGATGTTGCTCCTCGATCGCAGGAAATATATCCACTTGCGCCGCTTGTAGCGCTACCATGTGCTGCTGTAAATCATGCCGCAAATCACTTCTGAGATCATGGCTCAGATCCAGCAATGCGGGAGTGACCGCATCATGCTTCTGCACCAGCATGCGGTCCATCAAAGGAATGAGCCACGCAAGGTAAGGAACGATTCCACCACCGATTTGAAACAATCGACGCCACATAAAGTTTTCACTCATCAGTCAACGGAGTTCCAAGTATGTACCCGCTGCCGGATGACTCCTCTCTTCGGCTGAATTATTACCGGGTCTTTCAACCCTCAATGCGCGACCGCAACGCATGCGTCACAACGCGCCACATATCTTCGCGGGGCGCTGGCTTGCCCGTCCACAGTTGGAACTGTTCTGCTCCTTGGTGGACGAACATTTCTGCCCCTGTAATCACTGCCAGCCCTTTGCTTCGCGCCATCTTCAACAGCGGAGTTTCCATCGGGCTATACACCAGGTCGAATACCAACTTGGCATTCAATTCTTTTTCTTCGAGAATGGTCTGCTGTTTCATCCCAGTCATGCCAACAGAGGTCGCATTCACGATGAGGTCGAAATTTGCCTTGACCAACTGATCGCGGCGGATCGTCTTCGCCTCCGCCTCTCGCGCCAGTTTTTGCGCGGTCTGTGGAGTACGGTTCAGAATGAAAACTTCCGCCCCTTTTTGTTTCAGCCCAAAGGCCGCAGCCCGCGCTGCCCCTCCGGCCCCCAGCAACAGAACTTTTGCCTTGCGCAAGTCGATCCGCTGTTCCAACGGTCGGACTATCCCAGCAACGTCTGTGTTGTAACCTATCAGCTTTCCATCCTGCGACCGAACTACTGTGTTGCAGGCTCCAATCTTTTGCGACAACACATCGGTACGATCAAGATGCTTCATTATCTCTTGCTTCAGCGGCATTGTGACGCTAACTCCGTGGACAGGAACCTCCCGAATCAACAGCAGCAAGTCCGCGATCTTCTCCGTCTGCAATGTGAGATAGACGGCATTGACTGTCTCGCGATGAAATGCGGTGTTCATCATGATGGGTGAAAGCGAATGCCGTACAGGATCTCCCGCGACGCCATACACACGGGTCCCCGCGTCCACCTGATCGGTGCGATAGGTCTCCCTCAGCGTCCGAGCGGCAATCTGTCCTGGCGCGGTTTCTTCTCCCGTCGTTGCGGAGGCAAATGTGAATCTGCTACCCGCGCGCAGCCCCAGCACGCGGCTGATAATACCCTGATCCCCCATGCAGATGCCGACCACGTTGCCCTCATCGCGCTTGGCTTCTAGAAACTGCATCATCGTCACGTTGTCGGCCAGCGAGCGAGCAGTCGATACAATCTTGACGAAGTCTGGCTGCAAGGGCTGGATGCGAGCGTATATCTTGTCGAGATCCTTGGTCGTCTTAAAATCGTGATAAGAAATCAGCACAGCCGCGCTGTGTCCGCGGATTTTCTTCCAGTCGGCTTGCTTGAGTGTTTCAGCAGTCTGCAACTCTATATCCACTAAATGAAATCCGGCAGCGGCAGCCTTGCCCAGCACTTCCATCTCGTCGGCGACCTTGCCGCCGAACTTACCACCGTTCGACTCGCGGCGGCAGGTTGCAATCGCAGTCATCTCTCGATGGAGATGCAAAAATTCCTTTAGCCTGGGCATGGCAGCCAGGGGCTTTGCAAGATAATCCAGGCGAAATTCGAGCAGCGTGTTTTCCCGCACCGCCTCGGCTGCGCGCTCCAGCATTTCATGTGGCGTGCTGCCGATAATGGCCACGCAAATGCGGCCAAGACGCGTACGAAGGTACTGCAAATTTA
>JAJYGR010000166.1 GCA_021790655.1 Acidobacteriota bacterium
GCAGAACAGAAAAATGCGCCAAAAAGCTCTGAGCAGCTTCTGGAAGTTCATCGCGGCGGCTGCCAGGATGGCGTTGATCTCATTTCCGGCAGTACCCTTCAGCCGATTACGTTCCAACCGGTGTTCGCTCTTCCGATGTCCGATGCTTGGCTCGACCGCGGCGCGACGCTTCATCCATCGCCATTCTGCTTGCGATGTACGCCCTCTTCGTCTCTTGTCGACATGCACGGTGACCGCACCGTCATCGTCGTGGCCACGATAGCCCCTATCGACGTACACTGCGCTCCCCTGGTTGGCGATCAAGCTTTCGACTTGCTTCATCTGTGCAGCCAGGGTGTGGCCGTCATAGGGATTTCCAGGGAAGCTCTTCGCGCCGACGAACCATCCACCACGACTGCTTACCGCGACACTCACCTTGTTGCCGAACTCATACTGCTTGCCCGCCTTGCCCTTGGCGATGCACTCGACTTCAGGTTCATGCACACTGTAGATATTGTTCTTGTCATGCCTCTGTTGTTCGTAGATTCGATGCGCTTCCCTGAAGTAACTTGTCGAGTTTCATGGATGGTTCTTCGGTCTGGCGTCGATTGCGGGGAAAAGTTTTTGTGAACGGATGAAACAAGCTGTCGAGAAGATACATAATAAGTGTTGCTTTAAATACGATCTTCATAAAGGATTTCGGCTATGGCGATTCGCCTGAAAGACATCGCGAGAGATTTGGGAGTTTCGACTGTCACCGTCTCGAAGGTCCTGCGTGGAACCGACGACATCAGTGAAAAAACGCGGCAGCGTGTATTAAAAAAAATGGCCGAGTTGAATTATCAGCCAAATATGCTTGCACGAGGTCTGTCAAGCGGAAAATCATTTACTGTCGGACTTGTGGTGCCGGATCTGCTGCACCCCTTTTTCGCAGAATTTGCAAAATCCCTGAATGGTATCCTCCGACTGCATAATTATGGACTCATACTCACGTCATCGGAAGACAATCCGCTACTGGAGCAGAGTGAAATACGTACTGTGCTGTCCCGTGGAGTCGATGCACTCTTGATAGCATCTTGCCAGCCGACTCTGGAAGGTTTTTATGGCGTTGAAAACCAGAAAACTCCTTTCATTCTAGTGGATCGTAATTTTCCGCTCTTGCGGGCAAACTTTGTTGGCACCGATGACTGCCAGGCCGGGCTGATTGCTACCCAGCATTTAATTGCCATCGGAAAACGGAAAATTGCGCACATTGGTGGCCCGGAACTCTCACCAGCGTACGACCGCCTCCTCGGATACACCAATGCTTTGGCACAAAACGGAATTCAAAGAGACGAATCCTATATTCTTATGAGTTCTCGCGTTGAAGAAACTGGCGAAGCTGCTGGCTATCACGAAATGTCCAGATTGCTTCAGCTGAACCCTCGACCCGATGCTGTCTTTTGCTACAACGATTTGATTGCCATAGGGGCCATGCAGTCGGCACTGGAGGCAGGACTTTCCATCCCGGAGGACATTGCCTTTGTCGGCTGCGGCAATGTCCGGTATTCCGACTATCTTCGGATCCCCCTCTCGTCCATCGACCAATCGACCAGTCTACTTGGTGAGCATGCCGGAAATCTCGCGCTACAATTGATTCGTGAAGGTGGAAGTACCCCAAAAGGTATTCGCGTGGCTCCTACTTTAGTGGTTCGCAGTTCATCTGTTTTGCAAAAGCTATCTTAAGTTGATCTGACTCTGTTGACATCCTAACCTGCATTATTCATGAAGGCGCTGCGATTGCTGTTTTGGGTTGACGAGGTTGCCCGGCAGATGCTCATGGCTGATTGAGGTAGGCGGTATCGCCGGGCGGGCGACCTTGAGCTTGTGCTCACGGGGTGCAGCGGCAGTTTGTGTGCGCTGCTTTCCTGCGTACGCTGTTTGCGCAGAGATGAAACATGAGGATGATGGTTTGCCGAGACGGAAGGCCGAAAGAAACGGGAACGATGCGGGTAGATGCAGCGCCATACGCCGCACCGAAACCATGACGCGGGCACCCAGCTTTAGCAGCCGACGCAAAATCCCCACCGCACCCACTGGCGCGGTCACGTTGCCGGGACGCAGCACGGCGGCACACAGATACTGCTCGGCCTCGGCGTTGAAGCTGACAAAACCCATCACCGGAAGGTAGCACCAGTTGTCGTAGTGGCCGTTGAAGAACGACATCTGCTGCGTGCCGCGCGTAGGATCGTCGGTCGGATCGAGGTCGAGGGTGACCAGCCGGGCAGAGTTGCCCGGTACTCTAGTCGTCAGCGAGTCAAATATATAATTCCCAACTTTCCTAGAGTTTCCCGATACCGATGCCGATGGCATAGGTCACGACGCCTTCGATGGCGCCGATCGCAGTCATCTCCAGGCCGCTACTCCACCAGGGGCGAATCGTGATGAGGGATTTCGCTGCTCCCACGGCGAAGTGGGCAGCGAGAGAAATGGCGGCCGCCCAAATGACGGCTGAAATTCCACTCAAAAAGAAAAATGGGAGGATGGGAATGGAAGCGCCAATGGCCGTTGATAGCGCGCCGGAAATAGCGGAACTCCATGGTCGGCGAAGCCGCTCTTCGGTGGTGTTCAGGCGTTCCTGCGCCAGGATCCGAACAAATTGTTCTCTGTCGCGCGCCAGATATTCCACGAAGCGGTCCGCTTCCGCCGCTGGCAGGCCACGGACCTGGTAGCTGAGAGAGAGTATCTGGCGCGCTTCCGGCTCGTTATACTCGACCGCATCGCGTTCCCTGGCAAACTCCGCATGGAAAATTTCACGCTCGCTCTTTGCGGCCAGATAGGCCCCGGAACCCATCGACAAGGCGCTGGCAATCATTCCGGCCATTCCGGCCAGCAAGACAAATTTACTGTTTCCGAGGGTGGCCCCGGAGACCCCGGAAACGATGCCGAAGATTGCGCCCAGGCCGTCGTTTACCCCATAGATCGCATCGCCGATCCAGCCTGGAGTGTTGCGCCGGTCGCCTTGGCGGGCCGACATGAGTGCGTCCAGGGCGTGTTGCGCCGCTTCAGGAAACGATGGCGCGAGGGGCCTGCGATCGCGGATCAGATCGATCAGCATCTGATGGTGTTCCTGCACGCTGGCAATCACTTCTTGCAGGATGGCAATACTTGGCCCATCGTTCAGTTCCTGCAGTTGCCTGGTGTACCGCGCGGCGGCACGGCCCTCATCGCGTTCAATGCGGCGAAGGGCGAGGTCTTTTCCACCCACTCGATTGGCAAGCGTGTCTACTTTCCCAGTCTGCGGGCCACGGTAGGTCGGCTCCGTTTCTCCGAGGGCGCGAATGCGCTCCGACCATAGCTGGGCATGATATTTTTCAGCCGTGGCAAGCAAATGCAGGGCGCGGCGTCTCGCGGGATCGGGCTCCCTTTCCGCGAGGGTCCTGTAGGTGTAACACCCGCGCATCTCCGCCTGCCAGTTTCCCGTCAGAATCTCCAGCAGGCGCTTTCGAGTGTCGTCGGCTATAGAGTCGGGTACCGAACTATCACGTGCCTCCATATCGATTTCTACTCAAATAAAGCAAAACGGCTTAACTCACCATAGCAGAAGATACAGCGCGGGCCTTCGGTTCGTAAGGGCAGAACGGGTCGCTGGCCAGCGCATCGCCGGTATACGCAAACGCGCGCGCGCGGGAGCCGCCGCAGAGTACGCGATATTCGCATTGTCCGCATTTCCCCTTGAATAGGCTGGGGGCATGCAGCGCGCGGAACATCGGCGAGTCTCGGTATACGTCCACAAGATTGTCCAAGCGCACGTTGCCGATGGCCAGCGGCAGAAAGCCCGCCGGATAGATGTCCCCCTGGTTCGAGACGAACACGATGCCATGTCCATCACGGACCCCGAATCCGCGATACACCGGCGTGTTCTGAATCTCGCCGGAAAGCATTCCCTCCCCGCGCATACGGTTCAACGCAACGCGGCGATAGGAGGGCGCTTCCGTAGTTTTGATGGCAAACGGCGCCACGCGCGAGAGATCGTAAACCCAATGCATCAATTCTTCACCGCGCTCGGGCGAGACGGGCTGCAGCATTTTGCCCCGTCCCACGGCGATCAGGAAAAAGAGACTCCAGCGCATCACCTTGAGGGACTTGAGGAGTTCATAAATCGCCGGCAGGTCGTCCGCAGTTTCCTGCGAGACCAAGGTATTCACCTGAATCGGAATTTCCAGTTTTGCCGCGTTTTTAAGGGCATCGATGGTCCAATCGAAGCAGCCTTCCACGCCGCGCACGGCCTCATGCCGGGCGACGCTGGAGCCGTCGAGGCTGAGGCCGAGGCTCTCAATGCCGTGGGCTTTCAATGCCAGGAGTGCATTGAATGTTAAATCCTGTGTTGCAGTCGGCGTAATCGAAACGGTCAGTCCCAGCATGTGCGCGTAGTCGATGAGGTGGTATATGTCGGCGCGCTTCAGCGGATCGCCCCCTGTCAGGATCAAGTGCGGCAGGGGCTTGTCGAAGGCCGCAATCTGGCGCAACAAGTCCTCGCTTTCAGTCCGCGTCAGCTCACTAGGGTGTGGCGTCGATACTGCTTCGGCGCGACAATGGCGGCAAGCCAGAGCGCAAGCCTGCGTCATCTCCCAATAGACCAGCATTGGGTTCTTTGCGAAATCGTGCGGGCCGGAGCTGCGGGCAGGACGGTCCGAGTTGCTGGCAGGCGCGGGAACCACCTGAATGCCTCCGTTACTGGATACGAATAGACGGCGGGAAATTTCTGTCATACGGCCTTCTTCCTGTTTGTGCTGTGTTTTCCGTGCGATCGATTGTGCGACCTTGATCGCGCCCTGAATGCAATCGGGAATGCCGGAGCCATGGTAGGCGGCGCCTGCCAGATGCAAACCGGGATGCCAGGCCACGATCTTGTCGATGTCGGCGGTCCGCGCCTGATGGCCTACGTCATACTGTGGGTTCGCCTTGTGCCAGCGATATGTCCTGGTCAGCAAGGGTGTTGCGGTAATCCCCATGATGGCGCGCAATTCCTCCCGGGCCAGTTCCACCAGCGCCGCCTCATCCAGTTCCGCCAGGGCTTCGGCGCGCGCCCCACCAACGAATACACGGATGAGAGCGTACCCTTCCGGCGCGCGATGATTGAATTTTGTGGAAGACCAGGAACAGGCGGTGATTTGTCGGTTCTCGTTATGGGGTACGACGAAGCCGAAGCCGTCCAACGGAAAATTGATATCGCTGCTTTCAAATCCCAAAGAAACCGTTGCGGTGGAGACATAGCGGATCGCACGCAATTTCATCGCAAGCACGGGGTCGATTTCCTGGACCAAATTGGCGGTCACATAGGCCGGTGTGGCAAATACAATTTCGTCCGCCAGGATGCATGGGCCATCGCTCAAAGCGATCCTGTATTGCTCCTGATCGCGGGTCACGGAGAGCACATGGCGATTCAGCAGGACCGTCTGAGGATGCAATCGCGAAACGATGGCATCCACAAGTTGTTGCAAGCCACCGCGCAAGGTCATAAACATGGAGGGGGATACCTCTTTCGGTCCCGGACGGACGGGGATGCGCTCCTTCGCGCGCTTTTGTTGGAGAATTCCCCGCAACAGGCTGCCGTGCTTTCGCTCCATCTCCAGAAATGTTGGGAACGTGCTTTGCATGCTGAGTATTTCCGGGTCCGCGGCGAAGATGCCCGCCATCAAGGGCGCTGCGATTTTATCCAGCGCCTCTTTCCCTAGCCGCCTGCGCACAAAACTGGCCAGGCTCTCATCCTCATCCTTGGGGCGTTTTGGAATGAACATCTCCATTCCCATACGCAACTTGCCGCGCCATGAGACCAGCCGCGACCGCAAGAATGGAAGGACCATGGTAGGGGCCATCAGCATCATGCCTTCCGGCATGGGATGGAGGTGTCCCCGGCTCCAGACATAGGTGGTTCGTTTCGCGCTGTTCGAGCCGACTAACTGGTCCTCTAGCCCCAGTTTGCGGCACAAGTCCAACATGACTGTCTTCCGGGTCAGGAAGGAGTCGGGTCCACCGTCGATGACAAAGCCAGTCTCTTGGGCCGAAGCAATCTTTCCTCCCAGCCGGGGTGCGCTTTCAATCAGCGTGATATCGACCGCGCCATGGGTGTATTCCTGGAGATAGAATGCTGTCGCCAGCCCCGTAATTCCGCCACCGATAATCGCTATCTTTTTCATTGCATCGTCCTACTCTATTTGCATTGAAAACACAGAGTGGCTGAATTCATTCATATATAACCCAGGCAGTAGTTGCTCCATATTGTCATGCCAGTCTTACCAACGATAACTACTTGGTCTGGCATGCGCAGTGACATGGATCACACGGCACTGCTCGCTGATAAGTAGAACATTTCAACATAGAGTTCCAGGGACACAGCGGCTAACGATGGAAATTACAAAACTAAGACGTTTGGCGGCCCCAGAGGATGAAAAAATGAAGTTGTTATGAGAAATATGAGTGAATATCCAGTAATTATTCAGGGGGGCATGGGTGCGGGCGTATCGAATTGGCGGCTGGCCCAGGCTGTGTCGCGGACTGGTCAGCTTGGAGTGGTGTCAGGAACGGCGCTGGACCAGATACTGATTCGACGCCTACAGGATGGCGATGCTGGCGGCCACATGCGTCGGGGCCTGGATGCGTTTCCTTTTCCGGCCATGGCCGAGCGGATCTGGCGGGACTACTTCATCCCCTCAGGCAAGGCGGAAAGAACGCCGTACCGCCTGGCGCCCCCGCACTCGAAAGACAATCCCCGCGAGTTGGTTGAGCTGTGTATAGTGAGCAATTTTGTCGAGGTGTTTCTGGCCCGCGAAGGCCACAGAAATCCGGTGGGCATCAACTACCTCGAAAAGATCCAGGCAGCGCATCTGCCGACAATTTATGGGGCCATGCTGGCTGGGGTCGGCTATGTCCTAATGGGCGCGGGGATTCCGTTGAAGATTCCCGGCGTGCTGGACTGCTTGGCCGAGCACCAGCCGGTGGAGTACACGGTGCATGTGACAGGCGCGCAGGAGGGCGATGACACGACCACGCGCTTCAATCCGCGCGAGTTTATGGAGTGCGAGCTTCCCCCGTTGGCGCGGCCCAGATTTCTGCCCATCGTTTCCTCCAACACGCTGGCCACGACCATGCTCAAGAAGGCAAATGGCAGAGTGGATGGCCTGGTGATCGAGATGAGAACGGCGGGCGGACACAATGCTCCGCCACGCGGGAAGATGCAGCTTTCGCAGGCAGGCGAACCGGTCTACGGCGAACGGGACGCCATCGACATAGGAAAGCTATGCGAATTGGGCGCGCCATTCTGGTTGGCCGGAGGATACGGTCACCCGGAAAAGCTGCGGGAAGCGCTCGCCCAAGGGGCCACGGGCGTGCAGGTCGGAACTGCGTTTGAGTTTGCAGAAGAGTCCGGGCTGAGGGAAGACTATAAGCAGGCCCTGATGGCCAAAGCCATTGTCGGCAACGCGCACGTATTCACGGACCCACTGGCGTCGCCAACAGGATTTCCTTTCAAAGTTGCACAGTTGGAAGGGACTTGTTCCGAGCCGGAGGTCTATGCCGCGAGGCCACGCATCTGCGACCTTGGCTTTTTGCGCGAGCCCTACCGGACACCAGAGGGGACCATCGGCTATCGTTGCGCCGCCGAGCCGCTTAGCCTCTATCTGGCGAAGGGCGGCAGAGTGGAAGATACCGTGGGCAGGAAGTGTATCTGCAATGCGTTGGTGGCGAACATCGGTCATCCGCAGGCAAGGAATGGGCGGCGCGTGGAGCCTGGCATGGTGACGGCGGGCGACGATTTGCCCGACGTCCCGCATTTCCTGGCGCGGGGCGGCTCCCGCTACAGCGCGGCGGACGTGATTGCAGTCCTTTTGAATGAATGCCGAGAGGATTCCTACCAGAGCGAGGGATGCGGCTACATACTCGAAGTCAAGACCGCATGAACTACTCAACGAGCTGTAAATTCAAAGCGATCCGCACGCCATTCACCAAAACGATGCTCTGGTCGATTAAATCCTGACTGGTAATTTTGTTTTTGACGAAGGAACGGATGGAGATCAACGGGCAAATATAATCGACAGTTTCGGAAGGGGTTTTCTCCGCTCCGAGACGATTGAGTACGGAAAGATCGAGCGCGTCGTATTTTGGACTTGCCGGGAGTTTCTCCAACAGGCCCTTCAAGTCCGGGGCAAGAAAGAGATCGAAGCTTTGCGCCGCGCGTTTATAAATTGAGGTTGTGCTTCTCTGGAAGGACAGTGTATTTCGCATCGTGAGATGCAGGACTGTCCGGTCGCCATAAACTTCGAACGAAGGCGGCGCGCTCTCTACCAAATGAAACTTCGCCCCGTCTTCCTGCACTATCGCATTGAGTTGCGCCTGAAACTGCGCTTGCAGGCGCATTGCGTCCACAGACGTTGGAGGAGAGTTTGAAGCAGGCTTCGATGGGGCAACGGAAACAGCCGGAGTGGGAGCAATGCTTGCCGGTAGAGTGGAAGATGGTTCCCGCACCTGTCGCGGGACGGAACGTTCCAGAGCTTGCACGTTGAGCGGATCCCGCTGTCCCAGCGCAAGCCCGAAATCCTTGCCGTCCACAAAAATGTCCGAGCGGTTGAGGATCTGTTGCCGCTCCGCATTCCCCGACGCATTCAGATAGGCGAATGCGTCCTTCCGATCGAACACAACCGTCAGGCTCTCTTGTCCTTCGTAGTCGTAGGCATTGTTTGCATCGCGCGCGTTATAGACGATTTCAAAGCCGATCCCATCGCAGTCGATGTTCGAGGGGATTTCCTGCCTGACCAGTTGCAGGATGGGGACAACCACGTCCTGGAAGGTACGGCTGGCGCGCTCGTTCTTCGAGAGCAGCCTCGCGTTGAAGGCCGCCTTGTAAATGCCGGAGATTTTCAATACCTCGCGGCCTTCAAAATAAACAAATTCGATCCCGTTGGAATCGGATGCCGTTCGTTGCCCAGGCTTCGCATTTGGATAGCGGGCCAACCGGAAGGGAAACGAAAATTTTGTCGCGGCTATCGATTGCTGGAGGGACTGGAGCTGCGGAAGATACTGCGCTTCGTCGGCCTTCAATTTTGGATTCAGCACTTCCACCGGGCTTACCTGACCGAATGCCAGTGCCGTCATGCCAAGAAGCAGACCCGCAGTGATGGGCATGCGCGCGGCATTGATAAAACGCGCCGCCCATCTCATGAAGGCTTATTTTTCCGGTTCTTGTGGCCCTTGGCCGATGGCTTGCCGTAGGCCGGCGCGGCAATGGCCCGCATATAAGCGATCAGGTCGCGGATGTCGTCCTGCGTCAGCGATTTGCCGTAGGGCGGCATCATGGCCGATTTCCCCGTAGCTCTTCCTCCCAGCGCAATGGCCTGCTGCAAGGACACATCACTCATGCCATTGAACACCGCTCCATCGTTCATCAGCGGCGGCGTGGGAGTGACGTTGGAGCGATTGGAGGGTCCGGCCGGAGTCGTGTCCGAATGGCACCAAACACACTGCTGATAGAAAATGCGCTTGCCCTGCGCCTGATGATAGTCCAGCGGAATGATGCGTTGCGGGTTGTTCCAGTCCACCTCAGTCCCATAGGACCCATAGGAAGCGTACTCGTTCCATTTCGGATGCGGTACGGTTGTGACGATGGCGCCCTGATCGCGCGACCAGCACCAACACGGCGGATTCGGGAATGCCCTCATCACGTAGGCGGCCAGCCCCAGACCTCCGGCCATGACAGAGAGGAAAATCAACAGGAACTTCATCACTGTCCTCCTGCTGTAGCTGCGGATGCTGCGCTCCCGGATGCCGGGGCCTGCTTCAATGTCAACAAATATGCCGTCAGGTCCTCGATCTCCTCTTTATTGAAGGAATGGCGTGGCTCGATGGTTCCTGGAACCAATGCCTGCGGGTCGTGCAACCACGCTTCAATCCACGCCGGAGTCAGCCAGTTGCCCGTATTGTTCAGGCTCGGGCCCACATAACCTCCAGAAGAACCGATCGTATGGCACGACTGGCACTGATATTTCTTTTCGTAGAGTTGCTCGCCGCTTGCCGCCATTTGTGGTGTAAACGCCTTTTCGTCGATTGTTGCGGGGTCCACCTGCGGGTTCCGCAACGCTGTCGACAGATAATCCGCGATGGTTGCCGCGTCCTTGTCCGACATGTTGAACTCAGGCATGCGCACAGTGAGCGTCGGACGTATTGTTTGCGGGTTCTTTAGAAATTGGACCAGCCATTCGTGCTGCGACCGGCTGCCCTCATACGAAAGGTCCGGGGCCAGTGTTCCACCGTACCCATTGAACGAATGGCACACATAGCACTTGTACCGCTGGTAGAGTTGTCCGAATTGGCCGTCGGGATGAAACTCCGGATGCGGGCGCGGAACGATCACGGGCTTCTGCATGTTGCTCGCAATGGGAGGGCCGCTCATGCTGAGCAGGGCCGTGGTCAAATCGTCCAGGTCGGCATGGCTCATATGAAATTGGGGCATATGTGTCTCAGGACTGACGGAAACAGGATTGGTCACCTTGGCGTGGATGTAAGAAATCATGAACTTTGGAACTTTTGAAACACTGATGTTCAGTTGCGACACATCTGCATGAACAAAATGCAAAGGCGCTGGCTGTTTACGTTTCGACTTTACCTCCACCAGGTAGGGGCCTGCCGCCATGCCGAACGCGGAAAGATCGGGGCCGAAGTTCCTGCGCGGGGTGACTCCCCGGATCGCATGGCACTCGGCGCATCCCTTTTCCACAAACAGGTGCTGGCCAAGCTGCACCTCTGCATCGGTGGGA
>JAJYGR010000066.1 GCA_021790655.1 Acidobacteriota bacterium
CGTTGCCAGCAGTTCAAGAATCTTCCTCTGTTTTTCTTCCAGCGGATTCTGTAACTGGCTCGAATGCTTTGGCGGCATTACAGGATCGTGCAGATGCGGCAGCTTGTCCGCGAGATACAGCGCAATGCGCCCGCCGCGTGCGAAGCCGTCCCTTCCCGTCGGCACGTCAAGCGCCTTGGCTCGCAACGACCCATCGTTCAAAGCCCCAGACATCCTCTTCGCGGTCAAACAAGCAGGTCGAAACCCGTGTGCAGACCATGGACCAATCCTCAAGACACGGGGAAGACCCTCTATGTCGTGTACCTTCCCTGAAATGAGATTTTGATTTTCCTGGAGTTCGAGTGGACGCAACAAATCTTGGCCGATCATGCGGAGATTGCCAGAGAGCATCTTTCAGAATTGGAAAACGGCAGAAAAGAGGGCGGAATCAAAACGCTTGAGCGCATCGCTGCGGCCTTGGGCCTATCGCTCAAGGATTTTTTCGATACGTAGAGGCCATTTTCCGGGGACTCTTTTCTTCGCGGAGCGGACTGCGCTCAGGCGGCCTTGATCTTCACCTGCACACATCCGAGCCGGGCGGCCATGCTCACCAGCGCGTCCAGCGAGAAACGCGAGATGCCGTTTTATTGCTTTAGCGCGATGATCGACATGTTCTCCAATTCATCGGATTCTGCGAGGATGACAGATGCACCCTGTTGGGCTGCTTGCAGCGTAAACGCAAGGGGCGTCGCAGGGATGAAAGGGACATAGCTTTGGTCTGTATTTCCGCCGGTGAAAGTGAAAGCCAATGTAGCCGTGCCACTGGCAGAACTCGAAACAGAATACGTCCCTTTCATGCTGTATTGACGGGTCTGACCTGTAAGACCGGGAACAGGGTACTGGATAGACCCACCTGTGATATTTCCATTGCCGTCGAATTGCATGGTGCCCGCGATAGGAATTACTGTTGTCCCGCTTCCAGTGTTAGTGCCTGGCGGAATCCCCGTGCTGATGGAATATGTGCCGCTCAGAGCTGAATTGGAGTATGTCGTTTGCCCGGAGACGGGAGGCGGGTTCGTGATGGGATTCGAGTTTGAACTGCTGTTTGCTCCTCCGCATGACAGCAGCACCAAGGGAGAGCACAGGACAGCAGCACCAAGGGAGAGCACAGGACAGCAGATCGCAGGAGTGTGGCAAAGATCGTGGTGCGCATCGACTCAGATTGCATGGAATGAAGTTTCCTTCCGTTTACGCTGGCTTGCTACGATGCCAGCGATTTTACTCCCATTGCCAAACGTACCCAAACTTCTGTCACGTCTGATTCCGTCAGGCTCAGGCAGCCTTGATCGTGACTTGCACCCGTCCGAGCCGGGCGGCCATGTTCACCAGCGCGTCCAGCCAAGCCGCTGCGGCGTGGTTGGCTTTTCAAAAACAGCCCGCAGCCATGACGCCGTCACGGGATGAAACAGTGTGAGAGGATCGGCAGCATTATCCGACGTCAAAGCTGCCAGGCTGGGAACGTCTAGCTGGCCCTTGACCAGCGACGACTGTTTTTTTCTGCGCTTTGGAGTGGGTGGTTTCAAGGGCGGGTAGCCGGGCGAAATTCCTGCTCTTTTCAGGATATCCTGCTGCCCTTTACTGGACGCGATGTAACGAATACGCTAACGGCATGACGGTGCCTGACTCTATTGAAACTTCCACTTTGACTCAGTTGCGGCAGGCCGCGACGGAAGCGGCCCAGCATGCGTACGCGCCATATTCCAGCTTCCGCGTGGGGGCCGCATTGCTGTTGGACAATGGCGACATCGTCAGCGGCTGCAATGTCGAGAATGCCAGCTTTGGCCTGACCATCTGCGCGGAGCGCTCGGCGATGGTGCAGGCGGTTGCGCGATTTGGCCCCAAGGTCCGCATACAGGCCGTGGTCGTGACGAACCTCAACCGCGCCGCCAGCTCGCCATGCGGGGCCTGCCGCCAGTTTTTGGCGGAGTTCGCGGCGGCGGACACGCCCGTATTTTTCCCCGATGCAGCCGGAGAAACGATGCAAACCATCGCCGCTCTATTGCCGTTTGGGTTCTCATCCGATTCATTATGAATGCACATTGCGCGGGCCGCTCAGTCTCCAGTACGCTCAGAATTTACAGCAGAGTTGCTGAGGAGTCAGCTTGAACAAAAACTTACTGGCACACGTCGAAGAAGCCGCTTCCTTTCTGCGCGAGCGGATCGCGCTGGCCAAGCTGCCTGTTCCTAAGATTGCGCTTGTGCTCGGCTCCGGACTCGGTACCTTTGCCGATCGAGTGGAAAATCCGCTGATTCTTCCTTACGCCGAGATTCCTCACTTCCCACAGTCAACGGTGGTCGGGCATACAGGCCGTCTGCTGTTCGGCACCGTAGATAAAGTTCCACTTGCCGTCATGCAGGGCCGCGTCCATGCATACGAAGACTATAGCTCGGACGAAGTAGTGTTTCCGACGCGAGTTCTTGGCATGTTGGGTGTGCAGCAAATAATTTTGACCAATGCGGCTGGAAGCATGCATCTGGAATTTACTCCGGGCAGTTTCGTCGTGCTCAGCGATCACATCAACCTCACCGGACGCAATCCCTGTGTGGGGCCAAATGAACCTACGCTCGGGCCGCGTTTTTTCGACATGACCCGCGCCTACTCTCCACGCCTGCGGCAGCTCGCAGTGCAGACTGCAAGTGAGCAAGGCTGGCAGATGCATGAGGGCGTGTATCTCTGCGTTTTGGGCCCGAGCTTTGAAACGCCAGCGGAAATTCGCTTCTTTCGCGCTGTCGGAGCGGACCTGGTCGGCATGTCCACCGTGCAGGAAGTCATCGCAGCCCGGCACATGGGCATGGAGGTGCTCGCGATTTCCTGTGTCACCAATTTTGCAGCCGGCATCGGCAATGGCGAACTGAGCCATGCAGAGGTGATGGATACCGGAGAACGAGTCAGCGCGCGGTTGACACAATTGCTTACTCAGCTCCTGCCAAAATTGTCGGCATTGCAGGAGTAGCTCGCCAAGCCTTACTGGACTTTTCCGCGCGGCCGCAAGCGGTTCAGTTCTGCTGCGCAGGCAACGGCGTTTTGCGCGGCGAACTTCAGATTGTCCGCGACGATCCAAAGCCAGAACCGGCTCGTCTTTCGATCTCCGACTGGTTGAACCAGAATCTGCACTTCTTCTTCCTCAACCGCCTGAACATTTCCTGGAAACTCGCTGGTGTTCGCAACGATGCGCACATGCGTACCAGCCAAAGCCTGCTCCAATGCCCCAACCGCAATGGGCTGGTCAAACTCCAGGGCAATCGAAAGCGCGTAACCGTGAAAGACCGGCACCTGAATCACTTGCAGAGCGAGCGTGGCCGTTGGCGCCGACGCAATCTTCTCGTAGTGGCGATGGATGACCTCCGACACTGAATCTAGGTTGACGCGTCCCTCGGCGCCAAACGAGATTGCCAGATTGAAAGCTGTCTGACCGCCAAACACTTCCGTGGGCATGGGCTGAAAAGACAGAAGATTGGTCGTCTGTTGATGCAATTCTTCCAGCGCCGCATGGCCATACTCGGAGGCTGGCTGGAGCAGAGTGACCCAAACACTGTGCAAGGGAGCCATGCGTTGACTGCGAGCAGCCAGCAGAGCCAGCAACACTGCCACGGGATGCGCGGACACAACCGCGCGCGTTTGAAGATTGGGAGTGGCGAGGTCCGAAGGACCGCTCAACGTCGCCCCCGCTGTTGTCCGCTCCTCCTGTATCCACGGCGCGCGTACCATCACACCCGACGCATCTTCCAGAGCACCGGACAGGTCCACAATGCTCGAGCCCGCCTTCACGGCATGCCGCCAATGTTTCTTTGTGATCTCCGGATGCCCGGCGAAAAATGTAAAATCGCAACCATCGAAGGAGTCGGCTTCAATGCGCTGAATAAACGTCACCTCGTCAGCGGCCGCGGCGAGCTTCCCGATCGCATCTTCGTCGTCCATCAAATGAAAATCTGCGGAGGCAAAGGCCGAAGCGCTCAGCTCATCATTCAATGCCTTGCCCAGCAGTGTGGCCGCGCCTACCAGCGCAATGCGTAGAGATTTTTCCGCCATGGATGCAGTACCTGTCTAAACGGAGCCTATGGAAGTGCCTGTGACGGAATCGCGTGGCTTAATTTGACGACGATGCCGCAGGGACCAGGAATACGCAGCCCGGGCCAATAGTCCAGAGAACATATAACCGAACGCAATGATAAAAAGCAGTACCTGGGAAAAAAGCAGAATGACGGAAACAGCAGCACCGATGAGCACCAGCAATTGAAACGGATGTCTGCCCGTCAGGGTGATTTCTTTCCCGCTCCAGAACCGCCACGTGCTGACCATCAAAAAGCCCACCAGTGCGATCACCAGCGTCCAGACAATGGCAACGGGGGCGCTGAAGACGGGCATGCCGAGAAAATAATGCACGCTGGCCGCTATCACTCCCGCTGCCGCTGGAATTGGCATGCCGACAAAGTACTTGCGGTCCGGTCTCCCGGGATTTTTCGGCTTTGCATCGGAACTGGTATTGAAGCGGGCAAGCCGACACGCTCCGCAGATGAGAAAAAGGAAACAGACCACAGCGCCGATCTGCATCAGCTTGTGACGCAGCATGGGGTCCATGGTAGGCGGCAGCATCCGAAATCCCCAGCTATATGCCAGAATGCTCGGCGCGACGCCGAACGTAATCACATCCGCCAATGAATCCAGTTCCCTGCCAAAGTCGCTGGCCGTATTCGTCATGCGAGCAATCCGGCCATCCAATCCATCAAACGGAATCGCAAGCCCAATTGCAATCGCGGCATAATCGAAGTGATGCGGTTCGACGGGAGAGCCCTGTAGGCTCTGCATGATGGCGTAGAAGCCCGCGCCGATCGTCCCTGCGGTAAACAGAGATGGCAGAATGAACATGCCGCGCCGCGCTGGCCGTCTTTTTGCGGCGTGAACTTCCATCATCGTAGGAACTCCGAGGGCATGGCCGAAGATACGGCGGCCAGTAGCTCCTCCGCGTCGGAAGACGGCATGATCGCCAGAACGGAAGCTCCTCCGCGCACATGTTCCCCCATCTTCACTTGCAATTCGCAAGCGATCGGAAACACAACATCGACCCGCGAACCGAATTTAATCAGTCCCACTCGCTCCCCGCGATGCACCCAGTCGCCCACTTTTTTTTGAAAGACGATGCGCCGCGCCAGCAGACCTGCGATCTGGCAAAATCCCACAGTGCACAACTCCCCCGCGACCTCGACATAATTTCGCTCATTCTCAGTCGCCGAGGCGGGATTCATGGCATTCAGGTATTTACCTTTTTTATAATCGACAAACTGGATATTGCCGGCAATGGGCGAGCGATTCACATGCACGTTGAAAACGCTCAAAAAAATGCTGATGCGTCGCTGAGACCCGGAGGGAGTGGTGATGGTCTCGATGGCCGTTACTTTCCCGTCGGCGGGGGAAACAATCAGTCCCGGCTCCTCCGGGATTGGCCGCTCAGGATCGCGGAAAAACCAGAGAAAAAAAGCCGCCAGCAGCAGTGGAATGCAGAGGAGTAACAAGGAATGCGTGCCGACCCATAGCAGGACCGCAACCACCCCAAAACCTAATCCGTAAAAATATCCGTCGCGCACCATTTCGTATGACAGATTATACGGGTCTTCGACATAATCCTACTGATTCTGCATTGCGGACACGAATAGCGACGTCCATCTGCTTCGTGGACGCTTGTAGCTCTTCTTTAATTGCGGCTTACACTTGTAGCTGGTTGGTTCGATTGGAACGCGTATAACCCGCCATCTCATCTTTCAGCTTCAACTTCAGTTTCTTAAGGCGGGCGGCTTCGATCTGTTCATTTTCACTAAGGTAAGACTGGGCCAGAATGGATTCCAGTTTGCGGGAGTATTGACGATGTTCCTCGACCAGGCGGCCTAGAGGATTGTCATTGGAGCGAGAAGGCGGCTGGGGCTGCTCAGAAATCTCCATAGGGAAGTACCTCCGATTCCGTATAGACCGCCAAAATACCACGCGCATACCACTACTGGCAATTGGGAGATTTCAACAGCCCTGTGTCGAAGCTCAAAATAGTTTTTTATGCATCAAAATAGCGTCATCCGGGGGTTCCGCGTAATACGCAGTTCGGCGGCCGCTCACAATAAAACCTGTTTGCTCATACAACGCAATCGCCCCCCGATTGGAGGCGCGTACCTCCAGCCACAAGTTCGCACCCGACTGTCCGCTGCACCACAGTATTCCCGCATGAAGAAGTCGCTTCCCTACGCCCTGCCTGCGCCACTCTGCCGCGACCGCCATATTTGCCAACTCGCATTCCGCAGCGGGTGCGCCGGACGGGTCAACCATCGCCAGCGCAGAAAAGGCAGCAAATCCGATTGGCATTCCGGTCGCCGCCGAACATGCGACAAAAAGCGCTTTCGCTTGTGCTTCGCTTTTTTGTGAAGGGTCGAAACAATATGCTTCAAACGCTGCGGGAAGCCAGTGTGCAGCCATTGGAGTAGATCTCGCCAGCGCTCTAACAGCCTTCAACTCCGCCGCGCGCGCGCGACGGACGAGGATTGTGCCAGCACTGTCAGACACCGAATTTGGCATTATGATCCTGTGCCGAGCCCGGCTGTGGGCGTCGTGGCCATGGCAATCTTCGAAATGATCTCGGCATCTGTGCGACGAAGATAATTTGCGTCGAGCGATACCACATCGCTCACACGCCCTGCTTTCCAGGCGGCCAGCGCCAGAGGCAGCGCCTCACGAACGCCTGCCGGGGCAATCTGGCGAGGCGCCAGCGCAGCCAGCGCGCGGACAACAGACACCTCAGACGCCACGACCAATCCGGGTGCGCGCGCTACGCTCGCCGACAGGCTTTCCAGCGTTTGTAGCGATTCCGCAACGCAAGTCCAGCCCGCATCGCGATAGAGGCCGTGGTAGTATTCTCCGCGCCCGGCGTCGAGCACAGCATGGAGCACTTCCGCCTCGTGGGCCATCGACGCCATCACCGCCAAACGCGACACCGCGACGATGGGTTTCGACGTGGCTTCCGCCAGCGCTTTGACCGCGCTCAGGCCAACCCGCAGCCCGGTAAAGGAACCGGGGCCGGAGACGACCGCCAGCACATCGACGGCAGCAAGAGTCAGATGATTTTTCTTCAACAAATCCGCGATGGCGGAAATCAACTGGACGGAAAATTCCCGTGACTGCAAATCGCGCGTGTCAAGCTGATGGACCTCGTTCCTACCGTCGGGAGCGCTCTCAATCTGCGCCAGCAGCACTCCGCCAGTCTGCCCGGCGGTATCCACGATCAGGACCAGCATCAGGCTGGAACGTCCGCGTCGGCATTCTGGCAGATTTCCACCAGCACGCCTCCGGTGCTCGACGGATGCACAAAAAAATAGAGATGGCCGCCTGCGCCGATTTTCAATTCGTCGGACACCAGGCGCATTCCCGCGCACTTCATTTCCGCAAATACATCGGCGATGTCATCGACGTGCAGCGCCACATGATGTATCCCTTCTCCGTGCCGATCGATAAACCGCCCGATGACGGAATCAGGCGAGGTCGGCTCCAGCAGTTCGATGCGGCTCTCCCCTGCTGGAATCATCACCGTGCGCACCTGCTCGTGCTCAATCACTTCCTCCGGGCCTGCCTCCATTCCAAGAAGCTCGTAAAAACCGCGGGCCTGCCCCAGGTCGCTGACCGCAATTCCTAAATGATCGATACGCAACATAATGTTCTTAACCCAAACCTTCCCTGTGACCTGCGCGCGCCGTCCCGCCTTGCGATGGAATGTTACCGAGGCCGGTCCCTAGGGACTTGGATGACGCGGTCCGTCCCTGTGCAAATCCAGTAAATCGCGCACCAGACGTTCTACCAGAATGTAGGGATCTTCGTCACGCTCGGCAACTGCCCGCGCATGGGCCTGCAACTCGGCTGCTCCCAGATGATGATGCACCAGCTCCCGCGTAAGTTGCTGGCGAATCATTTCCAGCAGGCGTTCCTGCCACGCGGCCGCGCGTTTTTGTTCCAGCCTTCCGCTCTGCCTTAGCCACTCCGCACAGCGATCGATGGTTTCAGCCAGTGGGCCGACGCCGTCGCCGGTGGTTGCGACTGTACGCACGACGGGAGGCACCCAGCCTTCCGTATGTCCGCCCAGCGACTGCATGGCGCGTATCTCGCGCTCGACGCGGTCCGCGCCTTCGCGGTCGCTCTTGTTCACAACATAAATATCTGCAATCTCCAGAATGCCCGCCTTGATACTCTGTACATCGTCGCCCAGGCCCGGCACCAGGATCACCACGGTCACGTCCGCCAACCGTACGATGTCCACTTCATCCTGTCCCACGCCTACCGTCTCAATCATCAGGCGCGTCTTGCCGCTGGCTTCCACAATGGAGGCAATGTCCGCAGTGGTCGAGGCCATTCCGCCCAGAAAGCCACGCGTCGCCATGCTGCGGATGTAGAGGCCCGGATCGGCATGATGACTTTGCATCCGAATGCGGTCACCGAGGATCGCGCCACCGGTAAAAGGGCTGGTGGGATCGACGGCAACAATGCCGACGCTATGTTCCTGTGCGCGATAGTGCTTTGCCAGTTGGTCCACCAGCGTGCTCTTGCCTGCGCCGGGAGCGCCGGTCAGTCCAATCCGCAGCGCTTGCCCGGTATACGGAAAACATGCCGACAGGACTGCTGCACCGCCCGGAGAATCGTTTTCAACTAGAGAAATCGCCCGCGCCAACGCGCGAACGTCTCCCGTTCGCAGACGCGTGACAAGATTTTCGATCTCTTCGGAGTGGACCGCGCCGGTTGTGCTGAATGTCGCCATACTCGTTGCGATGATATCGCGTTCCTGCATCCTGTTGCACTCTCGCAGCACGCGCAAATAATTACCTGCGCCTTCTCTGGGCCCAGTGGAATCTAAAAATGACCTGCGATGAGGGAAAGCAATTTCACATCCATGCGTCCATGTGTGAGCGCCCTGCATTATCCTTAAAGTTCCCGCGTAATTTCAACGTCCGGATCCGGTAGTTGCAATGCAAATTTATACGATGTTGTAAGGACCTTGAGGAGCAGGCATGGCGCAGTCTTCCGTTGTGCCCGCTGTGGCGCGGGACGACGACAGCGAGTTTCACTACGAGCACTGGACACCGCGCTTCAACCCATGGGTGATCACCTTTACGGTGACCCTGGCGACGTTCATGGAGTCGCTCGACTCGAGCATCGCCAACGTCGCGCTTCCTCATATCGCAGGCACTCTAGGGGCCAGCTACGACGAAGCAACCTGGGTGTTGACTTCCTATCTGGTATCGAACGCCATCGTATTGCCCATGAGCGGGTGGATCTCCAACCGGATTGGCCGCAAGCGCTTTTACATGACGTGCGTCACTCTGTTCACGCTGTCGTCTTTTCTTTGCGGCCTTGCCACTTCGTTGCCCATGTTGATCTTTTTCCGCGTGATTCAAGGGGTCGGCGGCGGCGGACTGCAACCGAGCGAACGGGCTATCCTGGCCGATACGTTTCCGCCGGAGAAACGGAGCCTGGCGTTCTCTCTTTATGGTATGGCCGTTGTGCTGGCCCCTGCCATTGGGCCGACCGTCGGCGGCTGGATCACCGACAACTACACCTGGCGCTGGATCTTCTTCCTGAATATACCTGTTGGGATATTGTCGCTCCTGCTGACCAGCCGCATCGTGCAGGACCCTCCGTATCTGAAAAAGGTGCGCCAGAAGATCGGCAGGGTCGATGGCATCGGCCTGGGACTGCTGGCGCTCACCATTGCTTCCTTGCAAATACTGCTGGATAAAGGCCAGGAAGATGACTGGTTCAGCTCTCGTGTGATGATCGCTTTTGCATTTGTGGCTGGCATCGGCCTGGTTGCGTTCCTCTACCGGGAGCTGACGACAGACCACCCCATCATCGACCTCAGGCTCTACCGCAAGCGCAACTTCGCCATGACGCAATTTGTCATGCTGTTGATTGGAGCGGCCCTCTATTCCACAACGGTACTGATCCCGCAATTTTTGCAGGAGTTGCTCGGGTATTCCGCGACGCAGGCCGGCCTGGCGCTTTCGGCTGGCGGACTGGTGCTGATGGTGCTGTTTCCCGTCGTTGGATATATCGGGCAGAAGATCGATCCGCGCCTGATGATCACCTTCGGCTTCTGCCTGCTGACGCTCGGCATCTGGCGCATTGGCGACCTGAATCTTGGCATCAGCTTTTGGGACGCGGCAAGCTGGCGGGTCGTGATGGTGCTGGGCATGCCGTTTCTCTTTGTGCCCATCAGCGTCATGTCTTACGTCGGCGTGCCGCAGGAGAAGAACAATGAAGTCTCCGGCCTGACCGCGCTGGCGCGCAACATCGGCGGCAGTGTGGGCATTTCTTTTATCACCACCATGTTGACGCGGCGCGCGCAGACGCACCAGCAGTTTTTGTCCGCACACGTCTACGCCGCCTCCACGAGGTATCTCGCGCTGAAGCAGGGCATCGCGGGAGCATTGGAAAACCGTGGCTACTCGGCGCAGGATGCATCCACGCACTCCGCTGCGCAGATCTACAACTTGATGCTGCAACAGGCGAGGACCCTGGCCTACATCGACACCGCGCATGTGTTGGTCCTGCTGACGGCGTGCCTGATCCCGATCGGCTACCTGATGAAAAAACCGCGCTACCGCCAGCGGCCAGTTGAACCTTTGGATTGACGGATTA
>JAJYGR010000230.1 GCA_021790655.1 Acidobacteriota bacterium
CATCATTCGACATGACCACGGTCATGTTTTCCATTGGCCCGCGACCTGGACAGTGCCTGGGGCTTCGGTCTGGCCAAAGCGACCATTGCCGTTTTCGACGAATCTACCTGTGCGGCCTTACGTTCCGGGGCCCGCGCGACCTGACGATGCAGTCCCTCGGTAAGCAACAAAGAAAATTGCTCGCCTATCTCAGCCGCACTCAGCGGACCGCCCGGCTGATACCACGTTCCAATCCAGTTGATGGCCCCAGCAATGGCAAACGCGGCGATCTTCGCATTGCAGTTTGCAATCGAGCCATCTTTCATTCCCTCTTCGATGTAGCCCCGCAGCGTCTCGTCAATGCGGCGCTTCAAGCTGCGGACTTCCCGTCGCGTGGTCGCGGAAAGTGCTCCATCGTCCAGCATGGCGACGCAGCGCCCAAATTCATGCAGGACGACGGCAGTTGCGTAGGCCTCCACGTAGGCCTTCACCTTGTCGAAGCCAGCGGCGTGGCTGACCAGCGCATCACCCAGGCCCGCTTCAATCACCGCAATTCCACGCCGGTAACACTCCACCACAATCTCTTCTTTGTTATGGAAATAGTAGTAAAGCGCAGGCTTGGTAATGTTGAGCCGTTTGGCCAACTCGCTCATGGATGTCCGGCGGTATCCCTGTTCCAGAAATAAATGTGCGGCCGTCAGCAGCACGGCATCTCGCTTTTCGTTCGGGTTCCGCTTCCTCACCTGGAAGGACTTCCAGGGCTCCATGGCAATTTTCGGTCGTTTTACCATTCCACGATTGTCGCAGGTCATCGTCAGAACCAAAACAAACTTATGACTTTGCCCGTTTTAAATTTAAATGAAAATAAAAATTTGGACTGTAGGTGACAATTCATGCCTTATTCAGGTAACTTACTTTTCGGTAAGTAAAGAAAGTGAGTTTTGCTCTCTATCATCACACCATGGCGTTGTCAGCCTGAGAAAAGAACTTATTCCGAAACCTCACACGTGCAAAGGAGTAAGCCAATGGAAAATCACAAACAACATCCGACCCGCTGCCGACTCATGCTGTTCCTCCTGTTCTTGATTGCAGGATCGACCGCATTTGCACAGCAGAAATATGTAGGCCGTTACGACGTCTACACAGGTTTCGCAGATCTCAATACGCCCGCACTGGGTTTGAACCAAACGGGTTTCCACACCCAGGCGGGCATCAATATGCGCAGGTGGTATTCGCTCGGTTTGGATTACAGCGTCTCGAGTGGGTCCGAGGTCCTCAAACCGGACTTGCTGCCAACGGCCCTTCAGCAGCAGCTCATGCCGATCATCATCCAATACATGCAAGCGGGCGTGATCCCACCCACATACCAATTGACGGTCCCTGCAAATGTCTTCACCCAGTCCTTCGCAGTAGGCCCGCAGCTTGCTTATCGACATTTCTCCAGGGCGACACTCTACTTGCGCCCATCGCTCGGGGCATTTCGCCTGGGCGCGACCCCGCACCCAACCAATTACGTCGCCACTGTGATCGCGCAGGCGCTTGTTCCCTCCGGCCATAAAGTGGACTGGACCGGCTTCTACGGGGTCGGCGGAGGCGCCGAGTTGAAAATCGCGCGGCATCTTGGACTGATGTCGCAACTGGACATCGTCTACAACCATCCCTTCAACGACATTCTCGCCAACGGTACATGGACCGAGCGTTACTCGATCGGCCCCCTCTTTCACTTTGGCCGCAATGTTGGAGCGGCCGTAAAGTAATGTATTGCAACAAACGAAGGCAGAACGAACTATGACCAGAATGATTTTCGCAGTACTACTCGCGGGAATGCTCGCGCCGCCTGTTTACGCTTCCACATCTCCGGCCAACGCGTCTGCTTCCACCTGTACGCTGGTGATTCACGCGGTCGGCTTTCGCAATCAAAAAGGAGGGGCAGGCGGCGCCGTCTTCTCTTCCTCAAACGGCTGGCCGGAGGACCTCAACAAGGCTTACCACCACGGCGACTTCCCGATTCATGGAGACAAATCTACGTTGACCTTTCCCATGGTGCCGGGTAGATACGGAGTCGTCGTCATCCATGACGAAAATCTGAACCACAAGATGGACCGCAACATATTTGGATTTCCAAAAGAAGGATATGGGTTTGCCAACAATCCCCATGTCGGGCTAACCGCGCCGTCGGTACGCGCGGCATCTGTTCTGGTCACGTGCCCGGTGACGGAAACCACCATCAGGATTCACTACAAATAATTTTTCTTTGAACTCTCAATCCCGCCGAAGCGGACAAACTATTTTGGCCGCATCATTTCAAAGCGGTCCGTCGTCCGCGCATAGGTTGAGCCGGCCATGCGGCCAATAGCATGCAGTTTCTCCGGGTCGATGCGAAAATTTTCCAGCAGCGATTCGCGCACATGAAAGCGCAGCACTTCTCCCAGCACCAGACTGCCGCCCAGCGGCTCCGCGCTAACGTGAACAATCTGTTCTAGACGACACTCCATCTGCACATGTGACTCGGCCACACGCGGCGGCCGCACCAGTTCACTCGCCAGCGGAGTCAGTCCAGAAACCTCAAACTCATCCACCTCTGGGGGCAGGTCCGCGGAACAGGCATTCATTTTTTCCGCGAATTCTTCCGAAACAATGTTGACTACAAATTCACGCGTGACGATGATGTTGCGCAGCGTATCTTTTGAAGAATGTAAATTACTACTGCCAACCCCGCGCAGCATTGGACAAAAGCAGACAATCGGCGGGTTGGCGCTTGCCACAGTGAAGAAACTGAACGGCGCCAGGTTACGCACACCCTTGGCATCCATCGAAGACACAAACGCAATCGGTCGCGGAACCACGGAGCCAACTAGCAGTTTGTAGATGTCCTGCGGCGTCTGCTCCGATGGATTCAACGTATGCATGAGAGAAGTATCGTTGCTCTCATTCATCCCACAGGCTCCAGTTTGGCGTGGTCTTTCGCTCCCCAGCTGGCCCAATAATCCGCCCACTCTACATGCTCGCCCGCAGGCAGCACATGAATAGGATTCAATCCATCCAGCATCACGGCAGACTCATCGGTGAAAGTTTTCTTGGTCTGGTTAGCCAGCGCCTTCGGATGCGGCCCGTGATGGATGCCGCGTGGATGCAGCGTCGCGTAGCCTGCCTTGACGTTGTCGCGGCTGAAGAAATCTCCGTCATGGTAAAAAATGAATTCGTCGTAATCCGTGTTGCGATGGAAGAACGGCACACGCAACGCTTGCGGGTCCTGTTCCAGCGGACGCGGCAGAAAGCTACACACTACCGCGCCCTGCGTCACGAACGTCGTATGCGCGCTGGGCGGCAGATGCGCGCGATGGCTCATCACCGGGCAAATGTCGCGTAGGTTGATCTTCCACGCCGTCAAGTCGCCTTTCCAACCCACCACATCGATAGGATTGAAAGGATAGAAAACCTTGGAATATTCATTCTCATTTTTGATGCGAACTTCCCACTCGCGGGTGTCATCAAGATACGGCGAAGGCTCCGGAGTAGTAATAGCTGCTGGATCATACAGCGCGTGCTGACCCAGCAGGCCCTTGTCCGGCTGCTCGAATTCAGACTTCGATTGAAAGATCAGAAAAAAATTGTCTTCCGTATCCGGCGCCACGCGATACGTCATCGCGCGCGGCAGGTTGATGTAATCGCCTTTCTCGTACGTCAACGGGCCAAAGTCCGTTTCAATTACGCCACTGCCGCGATGCACAAAGTACATCTCATCGCCGTCGGCATTGCGAAAATAAAATGGCATCGCCTTCGACCGCCGCGAAACCAGGACTTTGATCTCATCATTGCCGAGAAACGCAATCGGCTCGCCCTGCGCATCGTGCAGATCGGTCGGCTCCAGCTTGTTCAGGTCGAAAAGATGCGGACGCAGCTTGCCCTCAAAGCGAATCCAACTGGTCGGCGGATGCGCATGGTACAAGTGGCTCGCCTTGCCGTAGAAACCCTTGCGCCCGTGCTCTTCTTCAAACGTGCCTTCAGGCAGTCCGACGTGCGCCTGTGTCGCGGTCTTACCTTTTTTCAACGGATACATAATGTGCTCCCTTGCTGACGCTCGTCAGCCATTCCGATTTTGCGGACGCACCACGCGGTTACGCAGCACGCCAATCTTTTCAATCTCCAACTCGATCGTATCGCCCGGTTGCACCCATCGATTCAATTCCAGCCCGCAGCCCGTACCGACCGTCCCGGAGCCAAGAATATCTCCCGGATAGATGGTGTCATCCTGCGAGAGAAATTCGATCATCTGCTCGAACTTCCAATGCATCCCGCTGGAGTTGCCCCGCGACCACTCCTCGCCATTCACGCGCGCGACCATCTCCAGCGCATACGGATCGCCGATCTCTTCCGCCATCACCAGCCATGGCCCCACGCCCGTACACCAGTGCTTCCCTTTCGCTGGCCCCAGGCGCACTTTCATCTCTCGACGCTGAATATCTCGCGCGCTAAAGTCGTTCAAGACCGTGTAGCCCGCGATATAGTCTCGCGCTTCCGACGCCGGAATGTTCCGCCCCTCGCGACCTATCACAACCGCAAGCTCCAGTTCATAATCGAAGCGCTCCGTGAAGGACGGCCACAAAACATCCTGGTCCGTTCCTATCAAATTATGATGCCCGGTCTGGTAGTACACCGGCATCTCATACCACTCCTGCGGCATCGGCTCGCCGCGTTTTTCAAAACCCATCTTCACATGCGCTTCAAACGCAAAAAAATCGCGCACGGAGCGGGCATCCGGCAGGGGAGTCAGCAGACGGACTTCATCCCAGCGATAGCGTAGCGTCTCGTCGTTCCTGCCAGTACGCAACTCCTGCGGCAGAAAAGCAACAGCCTTCTGCGCTGCTTCCATCGAAGCTGCTCCGCCTTCCAGCAGCCCGCGCAATGAAGACGGCACCAGCGCCTCTGCCAGCCTGTCATTGCCAAGATGGCGCGCCGCAGCGAAATGCAGATCGATCACGCCATCCCGATCCACAGCGCCCAGTCTGCGGTGCCGCCCAAGGTGCGTGCCTACTTCAAAGGTGCACAGCTTCATGCGTGTCCTTGCAGCTTGCCGTTACAGATTTCCGCGCAGGCCCTGCTCGCGCTCGATGGCCTCAAACAGCGCCTTGAAGTTGCCCTTGCCGAAGCTGCGTCCACCCTTGCGCTGAATGATCTCAAAGAACACCGTCGGGCGGTCTTCCACCGGACGCGTGAAGATCTGCAAAAGATATCCTTCTTCATCGCGATCGACCAGCAAATTCAGCCGCTTCAAATCCTCAATCGACTCGTCAATTTTGCCGACACGTCCCAGCAATTCTGTGTAGTAAGCTTCGGGCACTTTGAGAAACTCCACGCCTTGTTCGCGCAGCTTGCTCACCGTGGTCAAAATGTCATCGGTCGCCAGCGCCAGATGCTGCGCGCCCGGCCCGTTATAGAACTCCAGATATTCTTCAATCTGCGACTTCTTGCGGCCCTCCGCCGGCTCATTGATGGGAAACTTCACCCGGCCATTTCCATTCGACATTACCTTCGACATCAGCGCGGAGTATTCCGTGGAAATGTCCTTGTCGTCGAAGCTCTGGAACATCTCGAAACCCATTACATCGCGATAAAAATCGACCATCGCGTTCATCTCATTCCAACCCACATTGCCTACCACATGGTCGATATACTTCAGTCCCACCGGACGCGCAACAGCGTCATGCTCCGCCGCAACAAAGCCTGGCAGAAATGTTCCGTTATAATCCTTGCGCTCGACAAAGGTATGCACCGTGTCGCCATAGGTGGCGATGGAGGACATGCGCACCGTGCCATTGTCGTCCTTCAATACCCATGGCTCTCGCACACTTCGCGCGCCGCGCCGCGTCGTCTCGCGCCATGCGGAGACTGCGTCATCTACCCACAGCGCAATATCTTTGATGCCATCTCCATGCCTGGCGATGTGGTCGGCAATGGCATTGCCGGAGCGCAATGGAGTAGTCAGCACAAAACGAATTTTGTCCTGCTGCACCACGTAGGAAGCGCGGTCGCGCAGCCCCGTCTCTGGCCCGGCGTAGGCGACCAGCTTCATGCCAAACGCCGCGCGGTAAAAGTACGTTGCCTGGCGAGCGTTGCCCACGTAGAACTCAACATAATCGGTCCCGTTCAGCGGTAGAAAATCTTTGGCGGTAGAGGAATGTAGTTGTTCGGTCACAGTGGCCATGGCGTTCCCTCGCAGGGTTCTGAAACATGTCGCCGAAAGCATTCTCGGCGACTAATCAAGATATACCCGCCAAGGTGCGCTTGCCTAGCGGCGGCTTCGACCGATAGTTTAATGAGGTTTACGCGCCAGGATGTGCTGCACCTGAGCAACGCAGGTTTCGAGATTTTCTTTCAGTTGATGTTCCCAAAACCTCAAGACTCGCGTTCCCTTGGAAGTAAGAGCTTTGCTTGTCAATTGGTCGCGATCTCTGTTGCGTTGTATTTTTAACGCCCAAAACTTCGTGTTGCTTTTTGGCACATGGCCACATTTTTTGCAGCCATGCCAAAAACAGCCATCGACAAAAATCGCCAGGCATTCTTTTTTGAAATAAATGTCCAGCTTACCAATGATGTGCGGCTTCGAAGCCATGCAGCTTTAGCGACTAAACCCCAGCACCGTCAAATTGCCTGTGCTGCCGGGCTCCCGGATGTGGACAGTCATTCAATGGCTGCTAGCTGTTCCGTTATCTGTTTGCCGACCGACCCTGAGATTTCCAGCAGTTCATCATAGGTTTGGTCATCGCCGATCTTCGCCCAAAACTCACGGCCAACAAGCAAATCTTCGCCGATTTCAAGAAATTGCCGAGCATAGCTCCACGTATATGGATGACCGTCTCCGTAAGGGTTGTAGGCAGTTGCGCCGTACGCCTCGGCGGGCCGCCCTTTGAGAAGCGCCGAACTCCGCAAAATGAACCGCTTTACAGCCATGCTGGCGTCTTTATTGGGCGTTGCGCCTTTGATCTCGAAATACATCTCCTGATGCTCGCGCGTTAAAACATAGAGATCGGCCTGAACTGTCAATGTGTCACCGCCGGGAGATTGGACGGTGCAGACCTCATAAATGTCTAGTTTTTTAATGGGTGCCCTTTGCCGGGCGATATTCAACTGCCGGATGATTTCGTCGATATGTTGCGCGGCCGCAGGTTTTATCTGACCTTCAATTCGATATTGGAGTTCGGCTTGTAAGTGATACTGCCGCGCGATTAAGCGGCTGATCTGCTGCCACCACGTGCCGGACCGGGTTGAAAACGAGCGTTCCGAAAGATTTGCTTTGAACAACGCGGGCAGAAGCCTGGCATGAAAAGGCTTCTCATCCAGCGCGCGCTTTGCGGAAGCATTCTCCGTGATATATCTTGTCAGTTCGCCGGTAAGGTATCTTTGGATGTCGCTTCTGGTCGCATTTGTCAAAGGCATGTTGACAGTATGGCCGCTGAAGCTCTTGATGGTCCAGACCCTTCCGGCTTTTACTTCGAGCTTCCAGGCCTAAACCGACAGGCTTTTAGTTAAAGCTAAAAACGCTGCTCGAAAACAAGAATCCGTACTTGTTCCGCGCAAAAAATCTGAATACTGCGGCAGACTTCGTTACCGCACTTTTGGATGCTCGATTGTCTTCCTCTGAAGAAGGCTCCTTTGGCAAGTTTCTGGAAGATCTAGCGGTTTTTGCGGCAACAGAATGCGGAGGCGGTCAAAAGTCACCAGCAACTGGTATAGATATCGATCTAATCAGGCAAAATGTGCGCTATCTCATTTCCGTGAAATCCGGAAAGAATTGGGGGAACTCTTCTCAATACAAGGCGCTTAGGCAGCACTTTGCGGATGCCATTAAGGTGCTCAAGCAATCCAAACATAGCGGTGACATCCAACCAACACTTGGTATTTGTTACGGCTGCTCAAAAACGCTCAATAATGGCGTCTATTTGCGGATTGCTGGACAAAATTTTTGGCATCTGCTGTCTGGTGACCCTGAGTTGTATACAAGTATTATTGAACCTTTGGGGTTCGATGCGCAGAAACATGATGACTTGTTCAAAGAGCAGAAAAGCAGCTCTCTCAATCGCATGACTGGCGAATTTATTACACAATTTTGTGATCCAAGTGGGGCGATTGATTGGACACGTCTCGTGTCGTCTGTAAGCGGCAATCTTTCGCAATAAGTAAAAACCAGTAATTGACAGTCCTACCTTCGCGGAAGCATTCTGAAAGGTTTAGGTGTGGCCTGTTTTGTTCTTCTGGTGGCCCGCCGGAGGAAACCTCATTATGTCCACCGCTACCGCGCATCTGCACGCGGCGCTTCCCTTTCTTATTCAGCAGGACTGGGCGGCGTACACGCCGGAGCAGCACGCGACCTGGGCGGAACTCGTCCGCCGCTGCATGCCGCAGTTGCGCCAGTATGCCTGCCAGGAATATCTCGACGGATTTGAGCAGATTGGCCTGCGCGAGGACAGCATTCCGGACCTTGCCGCCATTTCTTCCAAACTGGAGCCGCGTACTGGCTGGAACTCCACGCCAGTTTCCGGCTATCTTCCCACCGATGCTTTTTTTGAGATGCTGGCGGCGCGGCGGTTCCCGACCACCACCTGGCTGCGCGACAAGAACTCGCTCGAATACACGCCGGAACCGGACATTTTTCACGATGTCTTCGGCCACGTCCCTATGCATGCGCATCCTGTTTTCGCGGACTTTTTGTACGAGTATGGCCGCGTCGGCGGGACCATGGCCGGTCGCAAAGAGGACCTGACGCGCATGAGTCGGCTCTTTTGGTTCACGGTGGAGTTCGGCGTCATTCGCCAGCAGGGCGGTATCAAGGTCTATGGCAGTGGTCTGATTTCCTCGCATGGAGAATGTTCCCACGTCGTCCATCGCGGACCGGAGATTCGCGACTTCAATCTCGATGAAGTGCTGGAACACGAATTTTCCATTTCCGAAATGCAGCCGGTCCTCTACGCCGTTGAGTCGTTCGAGCAGATTTACGAAGCGACCAAGGAAGCCGAGCGGCGCTTAGGCTAATAAAAAACATTTACAAAATCGCAACCGGTTTGCGAGAGAATGAAGTTGACCCTGCAACCAGGAAGGATTTTTGCGTGCCGCGCATTCACTACCAGCAGCAATTGGCGCAATTGAAAGATAAACTACTCGCCATGGCTGCACTGGCGCAGCAGACACTCGACTGCGCCATGGATGGCTATCTGAAGGCCGATCCGGTACTGCTGCAACATGTGCTGGAAAACGAGCGCGCTATCAATGCCGCCGAGCGCTCCGTGGATGAAATGGCATACGACCTGATGGCGATGGAGCAGCCCATGGCTGTCGATCTTCGCTTTCTGCTGGCCGTCATCAAAATCAACGGCGACCTGGAACGGATTGGCGATCAGTCGGTCAACATTGCTGAACGTGGACGCGGCTTGTTGGACCGGCCCCGCGCCGATCTGCCTGTCAACATGCGACAGATGGGCGAGCTGACCGAAAAAATGATTCGTTTCGCTCTCCAGTCCTTGCTGAATGGCGATGCCAACATGGCAAAATCTGTGCTGACTATGGACGATGATGTCGATCAGATGAATCGCGACGTCCATACAGCGATGATTGCCATGATCCAGCAGCATCCGGAATGGACCGAGCAGGCGCTAAGCACCATCATCATTGCGCGCAATCTGGAGCGCATCGCCGACCATGCCACCAATATCGCGGAAGATGTCATCTTCTGGGTACGCGGAGCGGATGTCCGCCATCAGTTGAGCGTTGCCACCGACTGAATGCAGACTGTCCTGGGTACATGCTCCGGACACGACAGCAAGCGGGTATACACACCAACGTCACCACCAGCAATTTTTCACAAATCACAAAGATGACTGCCTCAACCACAAAACGACCTGCCTCGACCGCCGGACGCCTGCAAAAAGAACTGCGTCAAACCAAGCCATTTTCTGGCCTGCAGGAAGAAGCATTCCTGAACCTTGTGCGCACCGCAGACCAATTGCAACATGCCTTGCGCGTCCAGATGAAACCTTATGGCATCACCGAAACGCAATACAACTCGCTGCGTATTTTGCGCGGCGCGGGCAAGCAAGGGCTGACGTGTTCCGAGATAAGTGAGCGGCTTATCAGCCACGATCCGGACATTACGCGACTGTTGGGCCGTATGGAACGGCAGGGGCTTGTCCGCCGGGAGCGCGACAACAAGGACCGACGCATTGTCGTCACGCGGATTACGCCCGAAGGCCTGGCCCGGCTAAAAGAACTCGATCAGGTGGTCACAAACAAAGTAAAAAATTTGCTTGCACATATGACGAAAGAAGACCTGAACACACTGGTTGCATTGCTGGAGCGGACGCGATGCTCAGGAGCGGCGTGATAAGGAAACTTCAGGGGCGAATGCGGCCGATATTGATTTCCTGCACGGGGGCCTTCCCAGATACAGCATTGACCGGCGGCTGCTTCAGCAACTGATGGTGCAGGCAGTAGAGCGCCAGTTCCAGGCGGTCCGACACTCCGAGCTTGTCGTAAATCTTCCGTAAGTAATTTTTTACGACCTGCTCCGTGGTGCCGATCTTGTACGCAATTTCCTTGTTCCTCATGCCCTGTGTCACACACCCAATGATCGAAAGCTCTTTGGGC
>JAJYGR010000206.1 GCA_021790655.1 Acidobacteriota bacterium
ATCTGGTCTTGCCCACACCGGAAAAAACAACGCGATCCAGCGAAGCTTTCGCAGCAACACGGATACGCTCCAGTTCCCCGCCAGAGACGATATCGAACCCTGTGCCGAAATCCGCCAGCATCCTTAAAATGGAAAGGTTGGAGTTTGCTTTGACGGAGTAGCAGAGCGTGTGGCGCATTCCTGCAAAGGCATCGGCAAACATCTGTACCCGCTGGCGAATACTGGTCGCCGAGTAGACATAAAGCGGCGTGCCATACTCTTTCGCCAACTGTGCCAGTCGGACTTGATCGCACAGCAGGTCGCGACCCGCGCCTGTACCGTAACGAAATGGCCTGGCTGGAATGACGGCCTCAGTTTTCGCCGACGTTGAACGTCTCCGCGCGCCGCTCACCGCTTTGGCCCGGTGGTGCTGGCGCAAATTCCAGACCTATAAATTCGATCCAGAAAACAGCCAATCAGCTTCGCGACCGTCTCTGGCTGCTCGAATGGCGCATAATGCCCGGCGTCTGCCAGCAGATGAAACTCGACGCCGGGAACCATCTCGGCGATTGCCTTCATCTCCGTCGGGGTACTGCTCTGGTCTTCTCCTCCGGCGATGGCGCAGACCGGGACTTGGATTGTCGCTAGAGTGGGTATGGAGTCAGGCCTTTCCATGAGGCCCTGCTGCACAGCCAGCATGGCTGGGAGAGGCATGGCATCCATCATGTCGCGCGCGGCGGCGCGAATTTTAGGATTGCTTCGGGTGGCCGTTGGGCCGACGAGGGTGTCCGCCATCAGATCGAAGAACTTTGCCAGTCCCCCCGGCTGCTGTGCAGAGTGCATCCACTCGTGACGACGTTCTCGGTTCAATGCGGTGTCTGGCTGAGGCTTGCCGCAAGTGAGCACCAGCGCTGTCATTTCCCGCGGAAAGCGCCGCCAATACTCGTAGAGCAGATAGCTGCCAATCGAGCAGCCGACGAAGGCTGCTCGGCCAATACCCATGGCTTGCAACACTGCATGAACATCTTCCGCCAGTTTCTCCATGGTGATGTCCCCGGAGCCTGCTGTGGATAGTCCGTGCCCTCGCAGATCCACGAGCGTGAGCCGATATCGGGCAGCCAAATGTTGGGTCATTGGGAGCCAAAAAGCATGGTTTGTGGGTGTTGGATGTAGCAGAATTACGTCTGGACCGCTGCCCAGCGTGGTGTAGAACAGCCTGACTCCGTCGCGTTCAATAAGCAAGCAGCCTCTCCTTCTCGCAAACCCAATATAACTCACGAGATGGAGACGTAGTACGACTTCCCTCATCGGGTATCGCAAAGCGCTGCGATAGTGCAAAAGAAATCGCAGAGTAACTGTCCGTCACCCTGCGCCAGTTAACAAACTCTCACTCCTGACTATGGCTGTGGAATGGCCTTTTGCTCATTGTTGACAGCCTTGGCTCGATCCACGTCAGCCAGGCCCTGCTGTTTATTTGCTTCGGCCCTGGTTTTTGCAGCTTTTTCTTGATGTTTGGTGGCGTCCAAACGGTTTTGAGCGGCCTTCTTAGTGTATTTTTCCTGCCGCTTGTCTTCTTTGGCCTGCGTCTTCTGTGCTTTGGCGCCCATCGCGTTCGGCTGGGTCGTGCTCTGCGCTACATTCGGCTGGTGTGCAGGCGACGGAGCGGATTGAGCCTGCGCTCCGGCCATCACCGCAGCCAGCAATATAACATTCAATGCGATCACTCGGCTTACTTTCATAAGATTACCTTGTGGATAGTGTGCTCTTCTTGGAAGGCTGTAGATCAATGAAGGCCTTGGAATAGGCGTGGCTAAAATTCACCGGATCTTTGTAACGGGAACATCTGCCAGGGAGGAATAGAGTGCTTACCTTCCAAGTTTGAGTATACAGGAGTTCGACCTCGGCAATCTGTCTCGCCCAGTCAGAGAACCCATACTCATCTTTGGCGGTTGATGCGCTCAGACCACAAAGCCTTCCCACATCCGCCGCAGAAAGATACCTACATCAGCGGGGTTGTTGCGTGCCGGGATAAGGGGTGGGAACGAGTGGCGCCTCTTCCGGAATGAGCAACCATGCGACGACGTATGCAATTTCTCCCACAGGAAACAGAAGAACGCCCAGCAGCACGGCAAGAATGCGCGTGGCCGTCAGATCCCATCCATATCGAATATGAATAGCGGCGCAAACACCCGCGATCATTCGGTTGGAGCGCGGACGAAACATGGTGTTGAAAGGATGGGCGGAAAAAACTTTGGAGTTGGTGGGCGCGCCACAGTCGGAACAGAAGTTGGCACCCGGCGATAACGGCTTTCCACACTGATGACAGAACATTGACAACCCCCTGGCGATGCTATCGCCCCAATCCACAAACTCCATATTCGTTTTGTATAAGCAAGCAAAGTGGCCTGCGTAAAGCAGTATAGAACTCAATACGCAATCCAGCGCAGGCAAGTTCCAGCCATGCTCACTTTTCAGAATAGGGGGACTGCTCGAACCTTCGGGCCAGGGCGGCTTGGCTGTATTCCGCTCCCAGCGCCAAGACCGACTGATATTGCTCTTTCGCCTGCGCGTGTTGTCCCTGTAGATCGAACATTTCTCCCGCCGCCAGATGCGCCCGACGCTGCATCAGCGGTGAAGCAGTCGGCTGGCTCGCTGCATTCTTATAGGCTGTTGCGGCGACGGCAAACTGCCGCTGACCGCGCGCCGCTTCGCCCAGTCCGTAGTAGGCCATCTCCAGATGCAGGTTAGGGTAATAGCCGCCCGGCGCTCTGGCTTTTTCGATCAGCGCTTGATAAGCGGCGATGGCTGGCATCCCCTGACCTGAATCCTTCAACAAGTTGGCCTGCTCCAGAGAGAAAAGAAAATTTCTTGGATATTGCCGATGCAGATCATTCACTACCTGGATTGCGTCAGGATATTTTGCCTCACGCCGCAGAAAGATGGCCAGCGCGGTACGCGCCGCCACCGAATTGATGATGCCATATTGGCCTACCTGGCGCAGTTCCGCTATCCCCTTCGATTTCGACCCGTGGATCCCCACCAGACCGGCCAGCACTTTGAAAGGCAACGTCAGGCTGCCCGTGACATAATCATGCACGCCGAGGACAAGATCGCAGTCTACATATTTCGGGTCGAGCTTCAGCACCGCGTCGTTGTCTCTACGAGCGGACAGCGCGAGGTGCAGCGCGGAGATATATTTCTTCTCCACCATGCCGCTATAGACCGTCTCCAGGCTGGTCGCAAAACCGCGGGCAAACAACGCATTTACATCGTTCGGATTGGCTTGTAGTCTCCGATCGCTTAACTCGATTGCATGGTTATATAGCGCATCCACTTTGGCCCGCACCTGCATATCTTCTACGACCGGGTGCTTCCCGGTGAGGAACCCATCCTGCACATAGAGGGTCGTGTCGAGAAGGTCCAGTCGATACAGTTCGCGAAACACTGTGTTGTTCAGGACGTAATCGACCGCCATCGGGTCCATTGGGTGTTCGGCGGCAATCTTCTCAAAGCGGGCCTCGGCATCCCCATAATCGAGAATGTAGAAATGCTGAAATGCCTCTTCGACCTCGGGTGTAAGATTCAGCGGGTCCGTATGGGTGCCGTTGGGCGCCGTCGCTACCCCTGCTGTCGTCCCCGCTCCCAATCCAGGAAGGATCGTCAGAGAGAGCAGAATCCCCAGGACACACAAAGGCGTATACACCCAGCCTCGCCAGCGAAGACTCTCGCACACATCGATGCGAAGCGAATGGACGTTCGAAGACGATTTCACGATTTGGAGCATCCATAGCTGCTGCAAAGATATATGGGCATAGAGATTGGACGAACTTAATCAGTTTCGACCCTGGCTGAGGGTTCCTGCAAGTCACTGGCTTCCCCTCAATTAGTCTTAAGACGTTCCGATGGACTGTGTACACTACTGCCATACCCTAAGCAGATCCATATGACTCGAATCGAATTGCTGCGCGCCCTCATCCGTCAGGCGAAATTCAATGGCTTTGAATTTCGTAGATGGTACGTCAACCGGTTGGCGTTGCCTTGGAGCAGTTTTGAGGCATCCATCGAAACCCTGTCTGCGGAACGCCGCTACTACTGTTTGTTATTTGCCCATGAGTTTGCGCAAACGTTCTGGCTGGCTGGCAGCAAGATGACGTTTGTGGTGCCTAATTCTTCCTTCACACGCGTCTCAAAGGACGGCGCCCCTATGGTGGTCGAGCGGCGCGGTCACACCCGTCGCAGCGTCAAGCCGGATGCCTGGCGGTATCACCTGAAGGCCATGGCCGTCGCCGAGGACCCTCTACGGTATATTCGCCGCTTCCTGCTGATCGCCGAAGACCTGGAAGGAATTCAGGATGTGTCCGACGAAGAAAACTCCGAAACCGGACCGCCTGTGGATGAAACGACGGTCAGCGACGAGGATTTCAATCTGGAGCAATGAGAATCCAAGGTAAAATTTTTCGTATCCTACTTGGACGTTGAAAGTTATCGATTGTCAACATTCACTCTTTACTTCTCGCAGGCGGAAACAGGTCGCGCGCAGTGATACTCTGAGAATGGCGCAGGTACGAGCGAACCCTTTATTGAGCAGGCAGGAATGCAAAGGATAAACTCGGTTGCAATTGGGTTTGTTTATGTATTGACAAGCACATTTTCTTTCCGCGGTCAGACTCGAACGATCCTTGTCCCTTCGACAAAACCCAAGCAAACTTTGCCCGCAGCGGGACCTCCGAAGCCCGCCGCTCAAGCGGGCCCCGTGGTTGCGCAGAGCAAGCCCCATACCGCAGTTCTCGCCGCCGGACTTCCGTTACGGGTTCAAATCGACCACCGCTATCGGATGCACAAGGGCAAGCCTATCGAAGGGCACCTGATCGATCCCGTATATTCCGCGGACCACATTGTGTTACCGGCGAACTCGCCCATCTATGGCAGCATCACCGGCCTGACGCCTGTCCACGGCGGCAAACGCGCCTGGGCACTGCTCAATGGCGACTTTACCCCGCTCAAGCAGCCCGTTCTTCATTTCGGCTCGGTCCAGTTGCCTGACGGGTCGCGTATGCCGATCGACGCGGAGGCTTCCGAGCGGACTGCGGACCTTGTCAAAATGGGTGGGCCCGTCCAGAAAAAATCGCGCATTAAAAAAATTTTCGCAGCCATCCACGCCAAGATTGTAGACACAAAAAATGGAATCTCAGGGGCTTTTCATTCCCACCATAAATCCGAAAAGGCGTTGCAGATTCTCTATGGACAGCTTCCTTATCACCCGCAGGACATTTGGACGGGAACGCAGTTCGACGCGGACCTGGCCCAGCCTGTCACGCTGCCAGATCCAAAGGCCAACGACTTGCTGCCAGTGACGCCACCACACGGACACATCCCTCCGGGAACCATCGACGCCCGGCTGGTCACTCCGCTCACTTCAAAAAGCGATAAGGTTGGCACGCCGGTCGAAGCTATTTTGACGGAGCCCTATCTCAATCAAGACCATAAAGACGTGATTTTGCCCACAGGCACCCACTTGGTCGGCGTCGTCACACAGGCCAAACCCGCCCGCGCCTGGGGTCGAAACGGGACCTTGCGCTTCACCTTCCGGCAAGTCAAGCTCCCCAAGGGCACCATGGAACAGGTACATGCGCAGATGACTGCGGTGGAGGGCAAGAAAGGCCAGAATGTCTCGCTCGATTCCGAAGGCGGCGCTCATGCGAACGCGGACAAAGGTAAATATATGGACCCGCTTCTGCTCGGTTATCTGGCGGGATCAAACGCCGTCGATACCAACCAAAACCAGGTGGATGCCGCCGATACCAGCAATGGCTTTGGGTTGCCGGCGCGCATTGTTTCCATCCTCTTTATCAGCGGGACTGCAATCTCCGTGTTCGCTTACTATGCGCTGGGGCAGTCCGTTACGCGCCGCTGGATCATGCGCGGACATGAAGTCGTCTTCGCGAAGAACACTCGGATGCAACTGGCCATTGCCGACCGATAAATTTTTTCGTATTTCAGCAACACCCGCCTAATCGCGGACGAAACGGCTGAATTGGAAGCGCTGCACTTTGCCTGCCTGGGTGGTATGTTCCACCTTGCGCGAGGCCGTCCAACGAAAGGCATCACCAAGTTCCGCAGACAAACTTTCCGGCGAATACCTTTGCACGGGAAGCCCGCTACAGCGTTCTGGCCCATCGAGCGCAAATGTCCCAATTACCACAATTCCGCCCGGCAGCAAAGCATTTTCCATCGCGGCACGATAGGCGCGACGATCCTGCTCAGTCGTAAGGAAATGGAAAACAGCGCGATCATGCCAGGCGTTGTATTTTTTTTCAGACTGCCACTGGGTAATGTCCGCGACGATCCAATGCACCCACGAAGCTTTTTCAGCGAGGCGACTGTGGGATTTTTCCAGCGCCGACTCCGCGATGTCGAGAACGCTGACCTGAGTGAATCCACGGTCGAGCAACGCGTCCACCAAGTGCGAAGCGCCGCCGCCAACGTCAAGAATTTTTGCATCCTTCTGTAAGGAAGGCGTCAGTAAAAGGTCGAGCGAGATGCCCGGAACAGGCTCATACCAACTGAGTTCCTCTTCACTTCGCGCAGCGTAAACTCGCTGCCAATGCTCAATGGATGATGCTGGTTCCACGTTGCGTCACTCCCTTTCCATCATTCCCATTCGATGGTGCCCGGCGGCTTCGAGGTGATATCGTACACGACGCGATTGATGCCCTTCACTTCATTCACAATTCTGCTCGACATCCGCTTCAGCACTTCATAGGGGAGCGGGACCCAGTCCGCCGTCATGCCATCTTCCGAATGCACGGCGCGAATCGCGCAGGTGTTGGCGTAAGTCCGCTGATCGCCCATCACACCTACGCTTTGAACGGGGAGAAGCACGGCAAAGGACTGCCAGATTTGTTGATATAGCCCAGCCGCCTTGATTTCCTGAACGACGATTTCATCGGCGTTCTGCAAAATTGCCACGCGTTCACGGCTGATTTCTCCAACAATGCGCACCGCCAGACCGGGACCGGGAAATGGCTGCCGTTGCAAAATATCTTCGGGCATTTCCAGGTCGCGCCCAATGCGGCGAACTTCGTCTTTGAACAGATCGCGCAACGGTTCGATGAGCTTCAACTTCATCGTGTCCGGCAGGCCGCCGACGTTGTGATGACTCTTGATGGTCTGCGATGGCCCCTTGACGGACGAAGACTCGATCACGTCGGGATAGAGCGTCCCCTGCACCAGCCAGTCTACAGGGCCAGTCTGCTGCGCGATGCGATGCGCCTCATCGTCGAAGACAGCAATGAATTCATTGCCAATCGCTTTGCGCTTGGTTTCCGGATCGGTCACTCCGGCCAGCTTCGAAAGAAACCGTTCGCTTGCATCCACGGCAATCAGATTCAACCCCAGCTTGCCGCGAAGATTTTCCTGCACTTTGCGGAATTCATCTTTACGCAGCACACCATTGTCCACAAAGACGCAGGTCAGCCGGTCGCCGATGGCGCGATGCACCAGCACCGCTGCAACCGACGAGTCCACCCCACCGGACAGCGCGCAAATAGCATGGCCTTCCCCCACCTGCTGGCGGATGCGTTCCACCGTAGACTGGATGAAATGTTCCGGCGTCCAGTCCGGCGTGACCCCGCAAATGCGGAAAAGGAAATTCCGTAGCAGCTCCGTTCCCTGCCGTGTGTGGTGGACCTCCGGGTGAAATTGCACCGCCCAGATACGGCGCGACTCGTCCGCAATCCCGGCCACGGCATTTGCTGTCTTTGCCGTCAGAGAAAATCCGGGAGCAAGTTCCAATGCCTCATCGCCATGTGACATCCAAACCTGCAAGTGATGCGGCAGCCCCTCGAACAGCGCGGTGGAACGAACAATTTCCACCTCTGCGTGGCCGTACTCGCGTCGGTCCGCTGAGCGCACCTTGCCGCCCAGATGATGCATGATGAAATGCAGACCATAGCAGATGCCGAGTACAGGCTTGCCCATCGCCAGGATGCGCGGGTCCGCCGGAGGCGCGTCCGCGTCATAGACGGAGCTGGGACCGCCAGAGAGGATGATGCCCGCCGGATTGGCCTGCTGAATGGATTCAAGCGATGCCGTGCATGGCAACACAACGGAAAAAACATTCTGCTCTCGAATACGACGGGCAATCAACTGCGTGTATTGGGAGCCAAAATCAAGAATGACGATGGTGGAAGGATTCACAGGATGCTTGTTTTCCATGGGCTAAAAAACAGTGTATCGCAGCACATCTCAGGACTGGATCGCGGGTTCAGAATCAGGCAGAGCAGCACGGTCTCTGTCTCCATTGACGGTGCGCCACAGGTCGATGAATCCGGCCAGCCGCGCTACCTGAAAAAAGTCGGAAGCGGCGAAGTACAGCACAGTCGTGAAGGCCCACCAGCCGTACAGCGCATTGCCATTGATCTCTTCTTTGAATGGGACTGGCGTTGCGCAAAATACCATTGCCAGAACGATCAGCGACAGTTTTACGATGCCTAGCACAAGGTTGATCTCCACCAACTTGGCGCGCAAACCGCGCAACGATCCATGACCAAAGCGCAAGGACGAGCGCAGACTGGCGAGCATTCCCGTGCCTTCCAGCAGGGCCAACAATGGCGCGATGGTGAACACCCAACTGACCACCGCCCAGAAACAAAAAATGGCGAGCGAAAGAAAAATGGCCTTGACGAAATAACCCACCAGGTTCGGCGCCGGGCCGCCTAATGAAGTCCACGCAGCCCAATGCAGACAGACGAACCAGAACGCAAAGCTGCCGCCCAGCATCACGATGCGGAGCAGTTGCAGGCCCACCAGCAACCACGGCGCGCTGCGTAGCGAAGGATCATATCTGCGCAGCACCAGCGAGCGGCCCCAGCCGGACGCCAGAGCCCACACGATAGCCAGCAAAGGCAATAGCCATCGCGCAACCTCGCTCACATAGGGCAAAAGCAGATCGGTAGTCGCTGACAGGATCTGCGCAGCAACGACAGTATCGACCAACGAAAATTGATAGATGCCCGTTTTCGCCAAGGATACAGAGGCAAGAATCTTCGCTGCTTCCCAATACAGTAACGCCAGCAAAGGAATGCCAAGACCCCAGCGCCACATCAACTCCAGGCCCAGCAGAGAAGGCATGCGCCAGCAGCGCGCCAGTGTGTCTAAGAATGACTGCGTACCTCGAACGGTTGGGTGCTGTGGATCGGAATGGAATGGATTCTGCTCGGTTTCGGTCGAGAAGGTCATGTTTGTATGGTTCTTTGTCAATGCTGCTGAATATGTTCCATGTGGAACTGCCGCGCACGCGATGGGCCACATTGACTTTCCATTATTTCTATCTCGTTGATAGCATAGTGGTCTATCTGACAACAAAATTAACCAGCTTGCCCGGCACTACAACAACTTTCACAACTTCCTTGTTCTCCAGGCCAGCCTTAATTTTTGGCTCTTCCATCGCTATCGCGCGCAGATGTTCTATTTCGCTTCCAGCGGGCACTGCAATCACTACGCGCAATTTTCCATTGATCTGCACCGGGACCTGAATGATATCTTCCGCGGCCAGCCGTTCGTCATAGACAGGCCATGTTGCGCGCAGCAGCGGTGTATCTTCACCCATCTGCGACCACAACTCCGCAGCCAGAAATGGCGCAAATGCTTCCAACATCAAAATCAGATTGCGCGTGATAGCGTACAGCACAGAATCCCGCACCGTTCCCTGCGCAATGGCATTTTCTTCCGCGGTCAGATCGTTCATCAATTCCATAATGCTGGCGATGCAGGTATTGAAGTGCCAGCGTCCTTCAAATTCATACGTAAGGCGGCGAATGGTCTGATGCAGCTTGCGCATCAATTTTTGCTCCAGCGGTGTGAACTCCGCTGGCAGCGGCTGGTTGCGGCCTGCAATCGCCCGAGGCATGGTCTGCGTGGCAAAGCGGTACACGCGGGCGAGAAAGCGGCTGACTCCCGCAACGCCATCTTCCTGCCAGTCCAGGTCGCGGTCCGGCGGAGCAGCAAACAAGGCGTACATGCGAGTGGCGTCGGCGCCGTAGCGCGCAATCATGTCGTCTGGCGAGACCACGTTGCCCTTCGACTTCGACATCTTCGCGCCATTTTTGATGACCATGCCCTGCGTGAAAAGCCGCTCGATCGGTTCATCGTTCTTTATCAGGCCAAGGTCGCGCATCGTCTTGGTCCAGAAGCGCGAATAAATCAAATGCAGTATCGCGTGCTCAACACCGCCGATGTATTGGTCGATGGGAAACCAATATGCAACTGTGTCTGTATCAAATGGCGCGCTGTTGTTCCGCGCATCCGCATAGCGATAGAAATACCAGGAGGAATCGACGAAGGTGTCCATGGTGTCCGTCTCGCGGCGTGCAATTCCGCCACATTTCGGACATGCGACGCGAGCAAACTCCGGCACGCGGGCCAGCGGCGAACCACCCTTCTGCGTGATGTCGATCTTCTCCGGTAAA
>JAJYGR010000003.1 GCA_021790655.1 Acidobacteriota bacterium
CGCGTTCCCGTCCGGCGTGGGTGTGGTCGCCATCGACGGCGCACTCTGTACGCCACCAGCAGGGTACGTACCCTGCGAGGACTGAGTGAATGCTTGAGTATTGTTGCTTTGGGATGATTGCTGACCGTGCGCGGGCGATGCGCAGGTGACCAACAGGGTGCAGTAGGCTACGGCAATCAAGACGAACTTTCGGAGCGCGCCGCAAAATCTCTGCATGTGTCTTTCCTATCGGTATCTTTTCGTTACGGCAATGCTGTGCCACCCAACGAACGGATACTGCATTCATATACACCTCAAAACGAGGCCACACCAGCAAGACGGAAAACTCTGAGCACGCTGCAATGTCTCAGCGGCGCTTCTTATGAGGGATGCATGTAATTGTGATCCTGTTCGTTCGGGTGTCCAGACGGCTTGCTCATCATGCGGAGCATCTGTGGGCCTCCGGTGCGCAGAAAGCGCCAAGCGAGCAACGCGGCAATAATCAGAAAAATGATGTTGAGCCAGGTTGTGTAATTCCAGCGGATGCTTTCCTGGGCGAGATTGAAGGATCGTTCGTGGGGAATGAGATGCAGAAGACCGAATACGAACTCGACTGCCAGCGCCGCTATGGACATGGAAAGATAAAAGGTGAAAGTCAGGAATGCCGTCATCTTCAATCCATAGTATTTGCGATAGATGTCGAGAATGGGCAGTACGATGAGATCGGCGAAGAGAAAGGCGACCACACCGCCAAAGCTGATGCCTCCGCTCCACAACACGGCTGCCAGCGGAACGTTCCCTACCGAGCAGACGAAGGAAAGCACGGCGACCATGGGACCGACGAGCGGACCCCAAAACTTTGCCAGCAGCGGATGTCCTTGAAGAAAAAATCCTTGCCAGAAATGCTTCGGCACCCAGGCACTGAGCGCCCCGGCGATGAGCAAGCCGACCGCAATGTCCACCCAGAGCGAGGCCCAATCCATTATGAAGAAATGGCTGATCGCCGTGCGGCCCTTTTGTGAGAGCATCCGCTGCCAGAGAGAGCCTTCATGCACACTCATATCCATTGCTGCATGGCCTTCCATGCGTCCCGCAATGCCTCTCTCGGCCTGAGTGCGTGCGGCTTCGACAAGCTTCGGCGACAGGAAGAGCTTGAACAGCAGTACCAGAATGGCGATCATCAACGGACCGCCGGTGAATTCGGCGAGCGTGAACTGCCATCCCATCAGCACGGCCAGCAAAATTCCCAGTTCCAACACGAGATTCGTTGACGCGAACTGGAAGGCCATCGATGCAGTGAAATTCGCGCCCTTGCGAAACATGGATCGCGCCAGCGCCACGGCTGCATAGGAGCAGGAGGAACTTGCCGCCCCCAGCCCACAGGCCAGCGCAATGGTGCGCGGCGAATCGTCCGGCAGCAGCTTGGACATTTCCTCTTTGGATACGACAGCCTGAATGACGGCGGAAAGCGTGAAGCCTAGAATGAGCGCCCAGAGAATCTCCCAAGCCATAATGCCTGCCATTATCAAAGCGCGCATAATTGCTGCCAGCATACTTCCTCCATCGGGCAAGTGAACGGACTGACCGCAGCTATCCGGTCATTGCATGGGCATTTTCATACTGTTCTTATCTTTCATGTCCATCCTGGATGCGCCGGACGAAGAGTTTTCGTTTGGCGAACTACCAGCGACTGCTTTCCATGCATCGGAAACCTGCGGTGGCAGTTTATCCATGTGACTTAAAAATCCCGTCACTTGCCACATCTCCCGTTCGTTGAGGACCTGCTTCCACGCAGGCATTCCACTCAGTCGTATGCCATGCTGGATGATGTAGAAGTTCTGGTTTTCCGGCATGTCGGGCGCGTCCTCGACGAACTGCGGCGCGCGAGGATAGAGAGCATCCGCAAGTGTCCCGTGGGGACGATGAATGTCGCCATGACAACTCGCGCAGTTTGTCTGATACACCTTCATCCCGGCGATCAGGTTGGCATTCGTGGGTTGCACTGGATTCCGTACTTCAGGAGCGCGCCGGTCCACTGCTGCATCGAGCGAAGGCATGGCGATCCGGCGTTCAAATGAATTGACTGGTATGTCTGCGCGCGGGTCCATCAGCCCAAAGCGCACGCAGAGGAACCCAGCCCCCAGTACGACAAAGACCGCTATTACAAATCCAAGAAAAAACTTTCGCATAAAAATCCTCCATAGATTGCGAAGCGTAATGAAGTATCTACAACGGAGCTTGCTACCATACCGAAGATCGAAGTGCCTCTCAATACCAGAGTCGTAGTCCGAATACGAAGCGAGGGTCGTTTGTCGTTTCTCCTGCCTTGCGTGCATAAGTGGCCGTGCTGCCATACTTTCCGTTGTAGGCAAATCCGACATAAGGCCCGAATTTTCGGCTGATTTCATAGCGCAAGCGAACCCCGGTATCCAAATCCGAGAGGCCCGATCCAATCTGCCGCGCCGGGTCATCCTTGTTGTAGAAGTTCAACTCGGCTTCCGGCTGCACGATCCACCGCTGCGTCAGCAAGAGATCGTAGGAGCCGACGAGGCGACCCGCAACATTGCCGCCGTCGCGGATATAAAAAGTTGGCGCAAACTGAAAGAAATATGGGGCCAACCCTTCGATGCCCACGGCTGCCCAGGCGCGCTTTGGACCTGAATCCAGATCGGCGCGGACGCCAGCCTGTGCGTCGAAGTACCGCATATGAGGAATTGGGCGATCGTACAGCGCTTCATGGTCGCCATCGCTGACGGTCGTGTTCGTGCTGAATCCCTCCGATTTCAGCCAGAGTTTATTCATATCGGTGCCAGCCCACGCCTCGCCATCCCAGCGCAATTCGTTGTCCGGGCCATTGGTGCGATCCTCGAACTGATCCAGGAGAATGTGATAAAAAATCTGGTTGTCCATGACCGGTGGCTCCATCGCAGGCACGGTGGCATCGGCTTTGGCCGCCGGTTGTGGCGCTGACATCTGCGCTCTGGTTGCCGAGGTAAGGAAGAACCACAGCAGGACAGCAAAGACAACGCTGCCGACATGGAAACCATGTTTTGTCCGAAATGCACAGCGATTGCAAATCGCGAGATTGCTCATGACACCACCACCGTTCGGAACATTCCGGCTTCCATGTGATAGAGCAGGTGACAGTGATAGGCCCAACGTCCGGGCGTATCCACGCTGACCAGATAGCTCAGGCGCTCCGCCGGCTTTACGATGATGGTGTGTTTGTAGGGATTGAATTCTCCGTGTCCGTTCTCCAACTCACTCCACAATCCATGCAGGTGAATCGGATGCTCCATCATGGTGTCGTTAATGAGCACGAATCGCACCCGCTCGCCAAGTTTCAATTCAATCGGCTGCGCACTGGAGAATTTCTGACCGTTGAATCCCCAGATGTAGCGGTCCATGTTTCCGGAGAGGTGAAGTTCGATTTCGCGAGTGGGCGGCCGTGGATCAACCCCTCGAAAGCGCGCGCGAAGGTCGGCGTAGGTCAGCACGCGCCGTCCGTTGCCGCTAAGTCCGACCCCGGGGTCGTTCAATCTCTCGCTTACCTGCATTGGCACGTTGTCCACTTGAGGACCTACGCGCATCTGCACGGGATTCGAGGGCTTGAGATTTACATCGGCGTTCGCATTGCCAGACATCGCCATGATCGGCATCGTCGTCGGACCCGGCTGCGGAAACGGCGTTGTGCCAGAACTGCTGCCCATCTCCATGCCGGCCATCGGTTGCATGTCGTCATGCGCGCTTGGCGTAGCAGGCTTCCCCGCATTGGAACTCATATCCATGCCGGCCATACTCTGGTTACCCATGTCCATTCCAGCCATGCTTGGCTTGTCTTTGTCCGTGGCATCCTTGCTGGATGCGGGCATGTCGCTCTTTTTCATTCCGTCCACGCCGGACATATCCATGCCGGCCATCCCTCCGTTCTTCATCCCGGCCATGTTGCCCATGCCCATGTCAACCATCGTGCGCATGGGACGCGGGTCCATCGGCGGAACGACGGCTGCCATTCCCAATCTGGGAGTAAGCGTGCCGCGCGCATAGCCGCTGCGATCTTCCGATTGCGCAAAGATGGAGTAAGCCGCATTCTCTTTCGGCTGCACGATGACGTCGTAAACCTCGGCGACGCCCATCCGGAATTCATCGACTGTCACCGGCTCAATGTCATTGCCGTCGGCCTGCACCACGGTCATTTGCAGACCTGGAATGCGCACATCGAAAAAAGTCATCGAAGACCCGTTGATGAAGCGGAGACGCACTCGTTCGCCGGGTCGGAACAGTCCGGTCCAGTTCGCATTGGGAGCATTCCCGTTCAGCAGGTAGGTATACGTTGCGCCGGACACATCGGACAGGTCTGTCGGACTCATGTTCATCCGTGCCCACGCCAGCCGATTGGAAGCTGTCGGTCCCAGACCTTTCTTTTTTGCAGCGGAGAGAAAGTTGGGAACAGTGAACCGATGATAGTTGTAGTAATCGCTTTGTTCTTTCAGGTTGCTGAAGATGGTCTCCGGATTGGTGTCTGTCCAATCGGAAAGGAAGACCACATATTCTCTATCAAAACCGATGGTATCTTTGCCGTTTCGCTCGACGATGAGCGCGCCGCTGAGTCCTGTTTGCTCTTGAAAGCGGCTGTGGCTGTGATACCAGTAGGTGCCGCTTTGCTCCACCGGGATGCGGTAGTGGAAGGTCTCGCCAGGCGCGATTCCGGGATAGCTCAACCCTGGAACTCCGTCCATATCTGCGGGCAAGCGTATGCCGTGCCAGTGGATCGAGGTTGGCGTCTTCAGCCGATTCGTTACAGCGATCGTGACCGTGTCACCTTCCCGCCACCGCAGAGTCGGTCCCGGCACAGAGCCGTTGATTGCTGTTGCTACCGAGCGATGCCCGGTGAAGTTTACGGGCAAGGAGTCGATGGTGAGCTCAAAATGTTTTCCCGTTAGTATTTCCGGGCTGCGTAGAGCAGCTTCGCCAAATGCACGCCTTCTCCCGCCATCGAGAGCCGCAATCGCGCCACCGATAGCCAATCCCTGAACAAAGCGGCGGCGGCTGACACGGGGAATGCGGCGCGCCTCGCTTTTGTCGTCTTGATACATAATTTCTCCTGATTTTTTGCTCGAAATGCATCAGAACCCAAACTGCATTTGGCCTCGATCAAGAGGAGCCGTGCAGGGTGTGGATTCTGCCGGGAGAGGTATTCACGAGCGGAACAAAGATTGAGAAATGTCGCCTTGATACAGCGACAATTCGCATCAGTGCTGCTCTGCGAAGGCGTAGCAGCGAGTAGCTGAACAGCTAGATGCGGAGACTGGAAACGAGGGGATCGAAAGGCGGGATGGTGTGCGTATTTCGATTGGCCTGGAATTGCAAATGACCGGCAATCGGAAGGGACGGCACAGTCTGGTCGGAGAAAGCTATTGGCAGCGAAGTGAAGCTAAATTCATGGACAACTGAAGTTTGGAGAAACGTCCAATTGTTCCTGCAAACATGCCCCGTGCAAGGCTGCGATGGGGTTAAAGCGTATGCTCCCTGAGAACCAGAGTCGGGTTGGGTCATCATGTTGCAATGCGTCATTCCCGCCATCTGATTGCGAGAACCCGTACTCGTTATCGTCTCGCAACGGATCGCGCAGATTGAGGCAAACACCGGCACGCTCACCAACAAAAGGAGCAATAGCAGCGAGCATGTTGCCCTAAGCCTCACAGTGGTTAATTTACACCTTTGATTTTAGGACATGCAAATTCTGAGCGGTTGATTGCAGGCTTGAGCACGTGAATCGTCAATGGTCGCAATCACGGTGTCTCTGCTGTTTCCCGGGTTGAAATTTGACAAATCTTTAGGCGGCTTGACTCGCTGGGTGTGATACACTTCGATCGTGAAGGGTCTGGCCAAAGTTGGCGTGCTGGTTCTCATGCTCCTAATTGGAGTAGCGCCGCTCATGGCCTGCACATTGCCATCCGCAGTCCTTACTCCCGCTGAGCGTGCATGCTGCCGCCAGATGGCTTCCCAGTGCGGGGGCACACAGATGCCGGCATCGCACTCCTGTTGCAGACCCGTCGCTCCGCCTTTTCAGCCTCTGATATCGAAGTCGTCGGTTCAACTCACGTATCAGGTGAATTTTCTGCATTTGATGACGTTGGCTCTCAATCCTCTTCCGCAGAGCGCTTCGTTGCTTGTCCCGGCCGTCGACCACTCCCCGCCGGAAGCGCATCCGTCTTCTCCTCTCAATTTAAGAATCTAGCTTCCTCTTTGTGCGGGTAGCGCTTCTCCGCGCACTCTCATCCGCACACTTATCCAAGCAGGGCATAAAGCACTCAACGTTACGCCAGGCGTCTGCGTTCATGTCGACGCGCCCTGCGAACGTTATGAGCTGCCTGATCGCGCTAGTCTTCAGCGAAAGTAGCGTGTCCTGCTGGATTTAGGCAAATGCATCCCCATGCAAATGGACGGAGTTCCATTTGCCTTAAGCTCACGTCATCTCACTTCATCCAGAAAGGAGCTAGAGATGAAACGCATCGGCAGCATTTTCGCACTCATGTTGGCGATGACTATAACGGTCATTGCACAAGTGTCTCCCGCCTCACCAGTAAAACCCGAGAAGCTCTCGAAGAGTGAGCTTCGGTCATTGATAGCAACCGCCACCACGCCTGAACAGCATATGCGCCTGGCTCAGTATTACGCAGCGAAAGCTCAGCGCTATTTCGCCGAATCCAACGAGCACCAGGAAATGGCTGAACAATTCAGAAACAACCCGATGATGAACAACGACAAGCGCCGCTTTGGAACAGTGGACCATTGCGAATATTACGCCCAGTTTTTCAAACAGCGGGCAATCAACATGCAGAGCTTGGCCAATATGCAGAAGCTAATGGCGGCAGGAACGAAAAATTCAGAACCTCGCCATCACGGTCCTGGCGTCGCTCTGAAAAGGACTACGAGGCTGCTCTCATGAAACGCACAAAGAAACAAAATGCGAAGGCAGATAATTGGAAGCCTTTGCTGCTTCTCGGCGCTGTTGTGATCCTTATCAATGCAACGGCATTCTATTTTGCATATCGCCGTTCCGATACAAAGACGGCAGTGCCTCGCGTTCCGCACTACTTCGCGGACGCAAAGGCGGCACAACCGCTGCCGAGGACCCTTGAGCCTGCAGGCTTTTCAAATCGCGACGTTGTCGCCGCATACCGTGCGGCAAAGAAAATTCCCGAGGTATTGGCTCAACAACCGTGCTATTGCCATTGCGACCGAAATATGGGGCATCGCAGCTTGCTGGACTGTTTCGCCAGTGCGCATGCATCTGAATGCGACATTTGCGTGAAAGAGGCGCTGTTTGCGATGCAGGAATTTCGCAAGGGCAAGTCTCCCGGTCAGATTCGGGCTGAGATCATCCAGGGCGGCTGGAAGACAATTCAATTCCAAGACTAACGGCAGTAAGGAGAGATACGAATAAACCGAGAAAGATATCGAAGGGGCGAAGCAATCCAATGATCCAGCGAAGATGCGGGCAGCGCTCGATGAAGCTGGAAAGGCCCTCAATCCAATGAACGAACACATGAACATGATGCAGAACATGCAATGTATGAGCGGGATGATCTCAGACCAGGACAATCAGAAAAAGGAGCAGAACACGCCTCCGCAACAATGATAACGAGAACTATGTCGCACAAGAGAGGATGGCAATCGAGATGGGGTTCTATTCTCGTTACGTTTTTCCGCACATCGTAGAGTGGTGTTCGGCAGGGCCGGATACCGAGGAGCAACGTCGTCTGGCGCTGGCCTCAGCCGGAGGTGAAGTGCTGGAAATCGGCTTCGGTACAGGCAAGAATTTCCCCCTCTATCCGAAGAGTGTCAGTCGTGTCATTGCAGTTGACTGCGAGCGTATGCAGCCTCGTAAGGTTCTGGACCGAATAGCAGCGGCGTCCGTTCCGATCACACCGATTTATCAGGACGCAAGTCGTCAGCTTCCCTTTGGGGACAACTCCTTCGACACCGTCGTAACGACCTTCACACTGTGTTCAATTGACGATGTTGAATCTGCGGTGCAAGAGATTGGCCGAGTTCTAAAGCCGACCGGTTCGTACTTGTTCCTTGAGCACGGACACAGTACGGACTCAAAAGTTGAGATGCAACAAGAGCTATTGGCTCCGCTAGTGCGGGTTGTCGGCGCTGGCTGCCGGATGAATCGCCAAATCGACCATCTGATTTCTGGCTCCGGCCTGCACATCGTTGCTCTTGATCGTTTCGTAATGCCTAACACTCCACGAATCTTGGGCGAGATGTACAGAGGGGCTGCTAAGAGCATGAACTAAGAAACGGGAGTTCAGAAGGCACGTGTGGACTCGCTTTACGAAACGCGGATGCAGGCCGCGAAGCTGAACTGGAGGAGATGACAGTAGTACGGGAGGTCTTATGGGTAGTTTTTTCCCGCACTACGGACATTGAGCGCTTGCAACCATGATGCCTCATGGGTCTATTGCCACTATGCCGCGCTCAGGAGTTGGAGAGATTTGCGCATTTCGGTTTTCAAGATTGGAGATTGGCTATGAATGTGGTCCAATTATCGACCACCACCCTAATACTGATGACGGCGCTTGCCGCATTCGGACAGGAGAATCCGTCCAGCCCACCGACAGCGCTGCCGGAGCTTTTAACCGAGGCCAGCCAGAACAATTCTCAAATAACGGCTGCCGGTTATGCCTGGCAAGCGGCGAAGCAAGTGCCGCGTCAGGTAAGCACGCTGCCTGATCCGACCTTCACCTACCAAGGGTTCAGCGTCGGCAGCCCGAAACCTTTTGCTGGATACACCACCAGCAATTTTGCCTATATCGGCATCGGCGCTTCCCAGGAGCTGCCGTATCCGGGCAAACTGCATTTGCGCGGTGAAGTGGCGAAGCGGCAAGCAGACGTGATGAATATGGAACTTGGAGCGACCACAGCCAGTGTCGCCGACGCAGTCAAGGTTGACTATATCCACTTGGCATATCTCGAAGAGGCGCTCGGCATCCTGCGCGAGAACGAACGCGTCCTCGACCAGCTCATCCAGGACGCGACCGCGCATTATCAGGTCGGTCAGGGCTTGCAGGCTGATGTCTTGCAGGCCCAGGTGGAGCGCACCAAGATCGTACGGGAAATTACTTCCAATAACGAACAAATGGGCGACACCGAAGCGGACCTGAAAGCGCTGCTGCATCGAGATCAGAATTCTCCGGATATCGTGGCTGAACCTTTGGTGGAGGATCCTTTGCGTCTCACCTCCGACGATTTGCTACGAATGGTGCGGCAGCGCAATCCGCAAATCCAGGTGGACGCCAGTTCGGTGAATAAGCAGAACGCAGCGCTAGCCTCCGCCAAGCGCGAAGGCAAACCGGACTTCGGCCTCGCGTATTTGTACGAACAGAACGACCGCAAATATCCCGACTACTACATGTTCACGCTGAATCTTCGATTGCCGCGCAGAGCGCGCGTCCGGGCTGAGGTGGCCGAAGCTGCGGAAAATTTGGCGCAATCGAAGGAGTTGCTCGATGCACATCTGCAGCAACAGCTTGCTCAGGTGAAGCAGGGCTACGTAGTGGTGACAAACGATGAGGAGCTTTTGAAGGAATACCGGGAAGGATCGATTCCGCAATCGGATGCCGCTTACCGCTCGACACTGAATGCCTATGCCAGCAATCGCGATGTATTCACGCACGTGCTCCTCTACTTCGTGAACGTGCTGGACATGAAACTCAATGCAGCGCAGGTGCTGGCCGATCACGAAACCACTTTAGCCCATCTTGAAACCCTGACTGGAGCGACACTGCGATGAACAAGTATGTTGTGCGAACTTCTCTCGTTTGGATTGGAATATCTGTTATAGCCGTCGCCGCGTGGCTCCTCTACCGCTTCCACCATCCTTCTGGGCCTGCAAGGCTAACATCCTCTCAATCCGTGGCCGAACAACCCGTTGCTCAAGGCCCTGCGCCGGCACCAGCCTCTCAATCCACCGGCATGCCTGGAATGGCTGGACCCCCAACGAATAGTTTGCCTGAAGCGCCAACAGAAACGGCGCTGATGCCGGTGCAAATCACGCCGCAGAGGATGCAGAGCATTGGGGTGCAGACCGGCACGGTGGAGTATAAGCAGTTCGATAACGATGTCCGGGCCACTGGGAATGTCGATATCGACGAGCGCCTGCTCGCATATGTGCAGGTGCGCTTCCCTGGGTACATCCGCAAAGTGTTTGCAAATGCGACGTATTTATACGTGCGTAAAGGCGAGCCGCTATTCACCATTTACAGTCCCGACCTGGTCGCGACGCAGCAGGAGTATCTGCTGGCAAAGCAGAACCAGAAGGCTTTAAGTACGAGCACCGTCGATGGGGTCGCAACTGGGGCGGCGGCGCTTTCAGCGGCTGCGGAACAGCGGCTGCAACAGTGGGAAGTGCCACAAAGTGAGCTGGCGAGGCTCA
>JAJYGR010000013.1 GCA_021790655.1 Acidobacteriota bacterium
GGGAAACGCGCTGTCACCGACGCTTTAGAGCGCGCTGGCAGGAAAAAAGAAGAGATCGGCGCCATGATTACCGTTTCCGTCACCGGCATTGCCGCTCCTTCGCTGGACGCGAAACTGAGCAACGTCATGGGGCTTCCGCTGGGGATGCGCCGCACGCCTATCTTTGGCCTGGGATGCGTCGCCGGGGCTGCCGGCATTGGTCAGGCCGCGGATTACGTTCAGGCCTATCCAGACCGCATTGCCGTTCTGCTCTCCGTCGAGCTTTGCTCGCTCACCTGGCAGCGCATGGATCTCTCTGTCGCCAATATGATCGCCTCCGGCCTGTTCGCAGACGGCTCTGCGGCAGTGGTGATTGCTGGAGACAAGGTGAAAGCGGACGGGCCTGAAATCCTCGGCCATCGATCCAGCTTCTATCGCAATACGGAACACCTGATGGGCTGGGACATTTCAGAAGAAGGCTTTCAGATCGTCCTGTCTCCTGAGGTCCCGGATGCGATCCACAAACATTTTCCGACCGATGTCGATTCGTTCCTGGGGGACCACGGCATGAAACGCAGCGACATTGGCACATGGATCATGCACACCGGCGGACCGAAGGTGCTGGACGCGTCGGCTGAAGCGCTGGGTCTTCCACGCGAAGCATTTGCTCCTTCCTGGGACAGCCTGCGCATTAAGGGCAATATGTCATCCGCCTCTGTGCTGCTGGTGCTGGAGGACTACATGCAGAACCATCGGCCTGCCGCAGGCACCTACAGCCTCCTGGCCGCGATGGGGCCGGGATTCTGCTCGGAACTGGTGCTGCTGCGCTGGTAGTAAGTACGGTCAAACTACATTTCGCTCAAAGTAAAAATGCCGTGCTTGGGTGAGCACGGCAGTTTTCATGTTTACCAACCTTACTTTGAATGGCGAGTGGTGTGCGGATGCTGTTTCGTCGCAGGATCGTATACGCCGTGCACAATTCCCTTGCCCTCCTGAATCGTAAAATAACGGTCCACTGTAGGGATGGCGATCTTCTCTGTCGTCCGATCAGGCCAATGGATTTCGAGCGCATCTACCTTTGTACTTCCTCCTAGACCAAAATGCAGGCGCGCATCGTTGTTTGAAGCGAAACTTCCACCACTGAGAACATCACCGCGTTGGCGCACTCCTCCGGCTGTCAGATATGCGGTAGAGCCGATCGCATCGCGCGGACTTTTCGGTCCTCCGACCAACTGGAACCCAACCCAGTGATTGTCGTTCTTCGTCACATTGCGCAGCAGGACAGGAACGCCATCCATCTGGTTGATGACAGCATCGATCTTGCCATCATTAAACAGGTCTCCAAAAGCGACGCCGCGGGCAACATAGGTCGCCGCCAGCCCGGTTCCCTTTACCGGCGGAATCACAACAAATTTCTTGCCATCGATGTTATGAAACAGAAGCGGACGCTGCGCATAGCTGGTGCCCCAGTTCTGCTGGTCTACCTGCGGATAGACATGGCCATTGCCGACGAAGATGTCTTTCCAGCCATCATTGTCGTAGTCGATAAAGCCATCGCCCCAGCCCAGGAAAGGAATGGTAATGTCGGCGATCCCCATCTGATAACTGACGTCGGTGAAGTTCGCATCGCCATCATTGCGATAGAGCGGGTTATAGTCGTCGGAAAATGTGGTGTTGTAAATATCGAGCAACCCGTTGTTGCGATAGTCCCCGATGGCGATTCCCATGGAAGCGGTTTCGCGTCCGCTTTCATTCAACGCGTAACCGGAACTATAGCTGTCGTCCTCGAATGTCCCATTGCCTTTATTGATGTAAAGATAGTTTGGAGTGGAGTCATCAGCGACTACCAGGTCAACCTTGCCATTATTATTCACGTCCGCAAAGACCGAGGAGAGGCCGTAATAATGATTGGGATCGCTGACACCTGCCTTCGCGCTGACATCGGTAAATGTGCCGTCTCCATTGTTATGAAACAGATGGTCTGCTTCTCCCGGAAGCCCGCGCGGACCGCACATGACGCGGACTCCTCGGAATTGACACGATTCAAGACTGGGCGGATGCGCAACGTCATAATGGACATACCCAGGCACAAAAAGGTCCAGCCGCCCATCACCGTCATAGTCGCCAAACGTGGGGCCAGTCGACCAATTGCCTAGCGTCACACCTGCTTTCTCTGCAACGTCGGTAAACGTGCCGTCGTGATTGTTGTGGTACAGGCGATTCTTGCCGAAGTTGGTGACATACAGGTCGGGCCAGCCATCGTTGTCGTAGTCCCCCACGGCGACGCCTTCTCCCCAACGATCGTTGGCCACGCCTGCTTTGGCCGTCACGTCGGTAAATGTCCCGTCGTGGTTGTTATGGAACAAAGCGGCGTGAGGCGGTGTCGTTTTGCCATCCAATGCATCGTAGGTAGAACCATTCACCAGATAAATGTCCAGCCAGCCGTCATTGTCATAGTCCAGTAGCGCAACCCCTGCCCCGACGGTATCGATAATAAATTTCTTCTCGGGCGTTCCGGACTGTTCATGCCACTTCGTCAATCCAGCTTTGTCTGCTATGTTCTGGAAAACGATGGGTCCAGCATCGACGTAGCCACCGGCTGTAATCGGACGCTTCTCCGCGTCGAGCACGGGCGCGAAAGTGCCGCCAGTGGACACTCCCCCGGCACCGGACTGCTGCGGTGGCGCTGTTGGAGTTTGTGCCTCACCACGGATGTAGGAGAGAAAAAAGAAAGAAGTCAGCAACAGAGTCAGGGACAGGATGGAACGGGAAGAGAATATTCGCATTGATAACGGCACCACGCAGTGGTGTGGCCCAAGTCTACTACATATGACCGGGCCATCTCGCGGTGAGAGCAATCTCAGTATCGGTATGAGCCTACCGTTGAACTTTCCCACTCTTTGCAATGAAGCCGCAAAGGATGGTGCGTGCCGACAAAGGTAGTTTATACGGCCGCCTCTTTTGCTTCCTGTTGCGCTACGCTGCGCCGACCAGAGCCAGGGAGCTTCGCTAGAACTGTCTTCGTCAGTACGTACAGAACGGGGATAAAAAAGAGATTCAAAATGGTAGAGAGCAGCATCCCGCCGACAATCGTTGTGCCAACCGAGTGACGCCCGAGTTGGCCTGCGCCGGTTGCAAAGGTCAATGGCAAAACACCCAGGATAAATGCAAAAGAAGTCATGAGAATCGGGCGAAGACGCAGTTCCGCTGCCTCCATGGCCGCATCCGCAATGGACCTGCCTTTGCCGCGCAGTTGCTCGGCAAATTCTACGATCAAAATTGCATTCTTCGCCGCAAGACCAATCAGCATGACCAGACCAATCTGGCAATACACATCGTCGACGAGGCCACGCATCGATACGGCTGTGAGCGCTCCCAGGACCGCCATGGGGACCGAGAGCAAAATAATGAACGGCAGCACGAAGCTTTCATACAGCGCGGCAAGCGTAAGATAGACCACCAAAATTCCCAGACCAAAGATGATGGTCGCCTTGCCGCCCGATTCGATTTCTTCCAGGGCCAGTCCGGACCAGGAATATTGCATCCCCTGCATCATCGACTTTTTCGCCAGATCCTTCATCGCCGTCAGTCCCTGGCTGGAGCTGAGTCCGGGTGCAGCCGAGCCAACAATTTCCGCCGAGCGGAAAAGATTGTAGTGACTGATCACCTGCGGACCGGAGGTCTGCGTAAGGGTCACCAGGTTATCGAGCGGGACCATTTGCCCGCTCCCTGAGCGGACATAATAGGAACGCAGGGCCTGTGCGTCGGCGCGGAACTTCCGATCGGCCTGGACGTAGACGCGATAGGAGCGATTGTTGAAGTTGAAATCATTGACGTACTGCGAGCCCATGTAGACCTGGAGCGTATCGCTGATCTGGCTCATGGGGACATTCATTGCCTCAGCCTTCTGGCGATCGATCGTAACCTGCACTAGAGGATCGTTGGCAGTAAACGAGGTAAAGAGACCGGTCAGATCTTTACTCTGCCGACTGCTTGCCACAATCTGGTTGGCAACGCGGGCCAGATCGGTAAGCTTGTTTCGACCGGCGTCCTGTAGCTCAAACTGAAACCCTCCAAAGGTGCCGAGACCCTGAATTGCGGGAGGTTCGAAGGCCAGCACCAGTCCGCCGGGAATCATGAACAGTTTTTGCTGGATCCTGCGGACAATAGCTCCTGCCGAGTGGCTTGCGCCTTTCCGCTGGTCGAACGGTTCGAGATTGACGAAGACCAATCCATAGTTGGAAGCGTTGCCGGCAAAACTGAACCCAGTGATCGCGAAGGAACCAACCACCTCCGGAACATGCGCGAGGACCTGCTGTGCTTGATCGGCGATGTTCGCCGTGTACGCGAGGGATGCGCCCGGCGGGGCCTGCACCTGCAAGATCATGTAGCCCTGGTCCTCCTGCGGAACGAAGGCCGTAGGTACATGTCGATACATATAGACAGTGCCCGCGAGTCCAGCGATGAAGAGACCGACCATCAAATAACGCAGACGGAGCACAACATGGATGCTGCGTGCATACCCACTGGCAAGGCCTTTAATTCCTCTGTCAACCGCTGCGAGCAGACCGTGATGTTTCTCTTCCTTGCGCAAGAGAATGGCGGCAAGCGCCGGGGAAAGTGTCAGCGCGTTGAAGGCCGAGATGGCAATGGAAAATGCAATTGTCAACGCGAACTGACGATACAGAATGCCCGTTGTTCCCGGAAAAAACGACACCGGCACGAACACCGCGATCAACACCAACGAAGTTGCGATGACCGCGCCAGTGACCTCTTTCATTGCATCCGAAGTTGCCTGGCGCGTGGTCGACATTCCATCGGATATGTGCCGCTGCACGTTTTCAATCACCACAATGGCATCATCGACCACAAGCCCCGTGGCCAGAGTGATGCCAAAAAGTGTAAGAGAGTTGATGGAGAAACCAAAGATGCGGATGAACGCGAATGTCCCGATGAGTGAGACCGGAATCGTGACTGCGGGAATGATCGTCGCGCGCCAATCCTGCAAAAAGAAAAAGATGACGATAATGACAATGGCTATGGCTTCGGCCAGTGTCTTTAGAACTTCGCGGATGGAATCGCCCACAACGGTGGTGGTATCGAACGCGATTACATATTTCAGTCCGGGTGGAAATTGTCTGGATAACTGCGCCAGCGCTGCGCGCGCTTGGCGGTCTACATCCAGCGCATTGGCATTGCTTAATTGCTGAACACCTACGCCGACGGCGCTATGGCCGCTGTACTTCAATTTTGTAGAATACGATTCCGCGCCTAGCTCGGCGTGTCCAATGTCCTTTAATAAGACAATGCCGTTCTCAGTATTTTTGACGATTATGCCGTCGAATTGTGCAGGGTCGGTAAGACGACCCACTGCATTGACGGTAATTTGGTATTGCTGATTGGGGTTGGCTGGAGGTGCACCCAGCGCGCCGGCCGCGATTTCAATGTTCTGCTGTTGCAGGGCAGTCACGATGTCGGTCGCAGTGAGTCCGCGGGCAGCCATGCGAACGGGATCGAGCCAGATGCGCATCGCGTATTTGCGTTCGCCGAAAATCATCGTGCTTCCCACGCCCGGAACACGCTTCAGCGCATCGTTCACATACACGTCTACATAGTTGCTGATGAACTGGTTGGAGTATTGACCGTGGTCGGAATAGAAACCGGCGGCAAAAACGAAATTGCTGTTTGCTTTTGTGATGGTTACGCCAGTGCTGTTGACCTCCGCCGGAAGCCTTCCCTGTGCGGCGGCCACGCGGTTCTGCACGTCCACAGCTGCAATGTTCAGGTCATAACCGGTCTGAAAGGTGACGGTAATCTGGCTGCTTCCATCGTTTCCACTGGTCGAGGTTATGTAGCGCATGCCCTCTACGCCATTGATCGACTCTTCCAGCGGAATAGTGACCGCTGATTCTACGACCTGCGCATTCGCCCCAACATAATTTGCCGTGACAACTACCTGCGGAGGGGCCAACTGCGGATACAGAGAAATGGGCAGGCTGGGGATCACGACCAGACCGGCAAGGATAATCAGCAGCGCCGAGACCGTCGCGAATACTGGGCGTCGAATGAAAAAGTCTACGAACAAAATAAAATCCTCTGTTGCATGTTTGTTACTCGGTCGCCGGGCGAAAACTGCCCTAGCGCGTCGGAATTGGCTGCACGGGCGCGCCGTCCACCAGAAATTGAAGTCCCGAGAGAATCACCTGATCGCCAGCCTTCAGTCCGGATTGGATCGCATAGGAATTCCCTACCGCATCTCCCAGAGCTACCGGTTGCTGGCTAGCGATGAAATGTCCATCTTTATTTTTTGCAACATATACGAATGTCTGCCCTCCAACGCGAGTCACTGCCAGTACGGGAACCGTCGGTGCAGGGGCAGTACTCCAGATCACCTGAGCACGGACCTGTTGATCGTTTCTCAAACCGGACGAAGCGTGTACTTTCGCTTTTGCAAGAATGCCTTGTAGCTGCGTGTCGACCTGCGGAGAAACGAAGTAAATTTTCGTACGATCCAACACTTTATCCGCACCATCCGTGATGTTTACGGAAAGGCCAGCTCGCACCGCTGCGGAACGCTCTGCGGGAATATAGATATAGGCTTCCAGGCCCGTATTGTCGTCGAGCGTGGTCAGCACTGTGGTCGGCGAAACGTAGTCTCCAACATGCACCGGAACGTCTCCCACAATGCCATTGAATGGAGCCAAAATATGGTAATAAGCCAATTGCTGCTCGGCAGATTTCCTTGCGGCAACAGTAGATTCGTAGTCCGCCTTCGCGTTGTTGTACGATTGTTCGGCCTGCTGCTCTGCCGTTTTGCTGATAATTCCAGAAGCAAAAAGCGCGCGCTGGCGCACGATATCTTTCTGGTTGAATTCATAGACAGCCAACTTCTGCTGCTCGGTGGCCTTTTGCTGCGCGACGACAGCCTGCTGCTGGCGTGGATCGATCTCCATCATGTGCTGGCCAACTCGGACATGATCGCCTGAGTTAACAAATATCTGCGTGAGGTTCCCACTCACCTGGGGCTGGATGGTCGCGGAGTGTCGCGACTTGATGGTAGAAACGTAGCTGTCTGAAACGGGAACTGGAGACAACGTTACTGTTTCGACCTGTACTGGCATTGCCGTGGGCCCTTGCGCCGCCGCGTTCGCAGGGGGCCTCCCACAAGCGGTGACGGAAATCGCAAGCCCGATGACTGCCGCAGTCAACATATATTTGGTCGAACTCAAATTCAATGCAATACCTCGTTCGTGGAGTGTGGCCACGCAAATTTATCCAATGTAATGTTATTCATCAGCGAGTCTTGGGGCTCAATCATGCCTGCCGATCCCATGTAAACTTTATTGCGAATGCACTCAATTTTTAAGATCTATATCTATAGAAGAATACGAACCAAGCACCGACTTTGTTCAATTGCACTCAATTGAAAAAAGAAAAATTATCTTACCCGCCCAAAACGGAAGTTACTGTATGCAAGATGCGAGTACAGAGACAGTAGATGCAATAATTTACCTTTAAACCCACCTGTATGAGGAGGAATCGCGACAGGATGCAAACAGAAACTTTCAAGGTCCTTCAGAAAGCGCAAAAGGATTGAAGCTCGCTCTGTCGTCAAAGACGTCCGCCTGCTCAGTTTTCTTGAGCCATCCCACGACGAGATACGTCAGTGGTGTAGCCAACACCTCGTAAGCGACTTTCCCGAAATATGCCGACAGAATCAGGGCAAACAGGGTCCTTGCTGGAGCTTGTCCCCAGAAAGCAATCAGCACCACAATGACCGTATCAACGGCCTGGCCTGTAACAGTAGAGCCGACCGTACGCGTCCATAACCAGCGCCCGCGCGTCAACAGTTTCATCTTGGCCAAGGTGTAGGAGTTGGTGAATTCACCCGCCCAGTACGCCAACAGACTGGCTGCCACCAGGCGCGGAATAAATCCGAAGACCGTGGCAAATGCAACTTGATTTTTCCATCCCGGCGCTGGCGGAAGTGCTACGGCAATCGCGCCCATGACAGAAAGCAGGGCCGAAGCGAAAAATCCTATCCAGATTGCACGTCGCGAGGCTGCATAGCCATACACTTCTGTGAAAATGTCTCCGAAGATGTAAGTGATGGGAAACAGCAGTTGCGCGCCACTCAGTGTAAGCGGCCCGATCCTGCAAATCTTTTGCGCCACAAGATTCGACACCAGCAAAATGACGACAAAAGTGATGGTCAGGGTATCGAGATATCGATACTGGCGCATTTTCGGCGCCGCGTGCTCTGGCATAGTTCTTTTCAAGGTACGCGATCTGTCGCAAAAATGCATGGACAAGAGAGCAATTCAGAGAGGAAGGAATTGTTCGTACTTCGCAAGGAATTTTGACAGTACCTGGTCCCATTGATAGTCTTAAGTGACGGGATAAGGTTACATACGGGCGGCATGTCCATGCCTACATCCATTGCGTCCCCGTCGTCTAGCCCGGCCTAGGACACCGCCCTTTCACGGCGATAACACGGGTTCAAATCCCGTCGGGGACGCCAACAAAATAAAAGACTTACAAGAAAATCTCCAATTTGATTGCCGTCCGATAACGTCCAATAAGACGGCACTCATTCCGAATTCCCCTTTTTCGGCTCAAACACCAGCCTCGCAACCTTGCTCTGCGCGCTGCGCTTGATGTCGGTCACCGCCTGCGCGTAGAGGTTCATGGTCACGCTGCTGTTGGCGTGCCGCAGCAGCTCCTGCACCGTCTTTACGTCCTCTCCGTGCGACTTCAGAATCGTCGCAAGGGAATGACGGAAGGTATGCCATCCCACTTTGCCCGTAATTCCTGCCGCCTTGAGGGCCGGACGGATGTACACCCGGAAAAGGGAGTAGGACCAGTACGGAAGCTTGCCCTTGCTGGCCGGACTGGCAAAGACCCAGTCGTCGTCCATCGGGTAAGGCGACCGTCTGCGCAACAAAAGCAGAACCTCGGCCAGCTCGGGATCGAGCGGAACCGGCTTCTGCGATGCCTCCGTCTTGCAGGGGCCGACGCGCTGTAGCGAAATGGAACGGGTGACGTGCAGTTCGAGGTTCTCGAAATCCACGTCCGACCACTTTAGCGCCAGCAGTTCGCTCACGCGCAGCCCGGTGAGAATGTCGAGAAGCACGGCAGTCTTCCCCGGCTCCTTGAGATATTCGAGCAGTGACTTGAGTTGCTCGATGTTCAACACGACGGGGACCCTCTGCCGCTTGGCGCTTTGGCGCACATGCGTAATCGGGTTCTTGTCGTGCCACTCCCAGCGAACGGCGTGATTGAAAACTGCGTGCATGAGGTTCCGTATTTTTGCCTTACTGCCATTCGCCAGCGGAAGCGACTTCAGCCATTCTTCAACAATGACCGCTTTCACATCCTTCAGCCGGTAGGAAGACCACCGTGGAAGAATCCAGCGTTCCAGGTAGCCTTCATTCGTCCGAATCGTGGCGAACGTTTTGCTTCCGCCCTCGCACAGTTCCTTTTCGCGATAGTGCTGCGTCAGCGTACTGAAACTGATCGCGTCAATTTGTGCGCGCGGGGTTTCCGCGTTGATGTTTGCCCTAAGAGCTGCAACCGCTTTCTGCGCCAATGCATCGGTCGGATACTCGTGACGAGAACCGATGATGCAACTGCGCCGTCTGCGTGTACCGTCCAGTTGTGTTTCATACCAGCGGTACTCCCAGACCTGATCGCCTGCTGCGCGCTCGTAGAGCCTCAATGAACCTTGCTGAAAACGAATCCGCTTCATGGATATTCTCCTGTCAGCGGAAACGGGTGGCTCATTTCAAGCGTAGCTCATCCCCGCGCGCTCCGCTATCGGTTTTGCGCGTTTCCGAAAGCGCCACAGCCTGCCGCATTTCACGGCGGGGATCATTCCCATGCGCGCCCAGCGATGCAGACTCTTTTCGGAAATTCTGTATTGAGCCGCTACTTCATGGCTGTCATACAAGGGCTCAAGATGAACCGGGCGATTCGTCCGCGATCTCACCGACCCTGCAGGCTTCTTGTCCATACAGCACCTCACAGTCGTGATATAGAAAGCCTGAACTGACCATCGCTACCCGTCCAATACTTCCTGTCTATGGAGCCATGCCTTCTGTCTATGGCCAAGGCACGAAAACCGGCCTTTTTACGGGCTGCGATAGCTTCTGTCTATGGCCGCACCTGCGCACCGCAAGTCGGGGAACAAAAAAGTGCCCGATTGACAGCGACAGAAAGCTCATCGAATCTGGAGCAGAAAAGATGGAAGCAAAAAGTTCGACCTGCATTTTCTGAAGTTCTTTGCGCGCTGCCTTCGGTTTTGGAGTGCCGAGGCATGTTCGATCTTGTCGAGTTCCGTCACTTGAAGTACATCGCGGCCATCGCGGAGACATTGAACTTCACGCGCGC
>JAJYGR010000328.1 GCA_021790655.1 Acidobacteriota bacterium
TTATTTTCGCTCTCCTGCGTAAGGAATGGTCCCTGCTGCGGCGCACTATCTGGGCCCCGGGAATCGTTCTGTATCTGGCCATGGTGTTGCCATGGTTCATTGCAGTACAGCATCGCAATCCAGAATTTCTGCGTGTGTTTTTCCTGGAACATAACCTGGAGCGATTTGCGACGGACCGCTTCCGGCACGCCCAACCGAGCTGGTACTACCTACCCGTCATGGCGCTGGCTTTGATGCCATGGGTGGCCATTGCAGGCAGCGCAATGTGGGACGCTGTGCGCAATTCCATCGATGAATGGAGAGTCCGCCGCAATCCTGACCGCTATATCGGCAATCCTCGGGCTGGCGATGCATTTCCAGAGTTTCTCGTTCTATGGGCAGCGTTTCCCATCATCTTTTTCAGCTTTTCGCAGTCGAAACTACCCGGATACATCCTGCCTGCGGTACCCCCCATCACGATTTTGTGCGGAGACTATCTGAATCGGATGCGCCCAGGCGGCCTGAAGATGAGGCTGGTGGCCGTCCACGCTATCCTGGTTGGCATCCTGGTCGCCGTGGCGTTGATGCTGCCACAGATTCTGATTCATTCGCACGTCTGGCCGCCTACTCGCGTGATCGCGTCCGCCGTTGTTGTTGGTGCGGCCATAGCGGTTTCCATTATGGTTGTTGTTGTGCGTTTCGGGACAGCGCGCCTGCGTATCGCGACCATGATTCCTGTAGCTCTGATCCTGGTTTTCCAGCTTGGCACCCACAATAGCGTGGTGCTCAACCAGAAATACTCCGCACGCACGCTGGCCCGGGAACTGACCCAGTTGCCGGATGCACCGCATCTGGTAGCGGTCTATCAGGCCCGTCGAGACGTGCAGTACGGATTGGGGTTTTATCTCAACGAAAGAATACCCAACTACGATCACGATGGAGTTCCTGCACAGGCACATCTGCTGGTGGTGCAGAACCATGTGCGAAGCGACGTGGAGCAGAAAACGCGAGCTGGCCTGCGAAATCTTCTGGCTGGCCGCCAGTATGAACCGCTTTTTGTCTACGGCCCACAGAACCTGACGGTGTATCGGGTAGAGGCGAAGCAATAATTTTTACTGCATCTCCATGTACCAAGGCATATTGGCGGTGCAGGTCCGTAGCAAGACAGGTTCTGCGTTATCTCCCGTGGTCTTTCGGTTTTGGCGCGAATGCCGTACACTCGCGCCATACGGCTTGGAATTCACGCTTCCACTTCGCTCCCCACGATTTGCCTGCGAGCCGATACCGACCATGACCTCCGCTGTGCAACTCGACTTTCTCGACCTGCGGCACTTTTCCGCCCAGCATCTGCGTCCGTTGCTGGAAGAGGAAAGTGCCCTCTGGAGACAGCGATTGCGCTGGGACTATCGCAACTCTGCAAGCCTGGTGCTGCAATATGTCGAGTCGCACTTGCTGTCTGGCTATGTTGCGCTCGATCAGGGGCGGGTTTCTGGCTACATCTTTTGCGTGTATGAATCCAATAAGGCTGTCATCGGCGATGTCTTCGCTTCCCGCCACGGAATCGATGAAGAGACCGCTACGGGTATCGAGCTACAGTTGATCGACCGTCTACTGGAAACTCTACAGCACACCCCCGGCCTGAAGCGCGTCGAAGCTCAGTTGCTGCTGCACCCCCATGGACTGCACCGCGGGCCCTTTGAACAGTCCGGATTTCAGCTTTATCCCCGGCTGTTCCTGGAAATGAATCTGCGAAACATAGATCCTTCTCTGGTCCTCGCGCAGGACGAGATTGAGTGGGCTGGAGGTGGCAGGTATCGCCGATGGGTCGCATCCGACTTCGACCTGGCTCCGCAGGTGATCACGTCCTCCTATGCAGGCCATATTGACAGCGAAATCAACGACCAATACTTATCGGCGAGCGGCACCCAGCGCTTTCTTCACAACATTGTTCGTTTCCCGGGCTGCGGAATCTTTGAGCCGGAAGCGTCCTGGGTGCTGGCGGACCCAAGTGACCACAAACTCTACGGTTTGCTGCTCTGTTCCCGTGTGAGTGCGGAGATTGGCCATGTAACGCAAATCTGCGTGCTTCCAGAGTTTCAAGGCAAAGGCGTGGGGAGAAAACTGCTTGAGCTTTGCAGTGCATCCATGCAAATACCCGGGTGCGAAGCCATCACCTTGACGGTGACAGAACAAAACCTGGCTGCGGTTGGTTTATACCAGAAGCTCGGCTATCGGGTGCAGCACCGCTTCGACGCGATGTTATGGTCCCGGGACACGCGCTAGAAGACCTGAACCGCGCTCCAAACCGTTTGCACCACGATCCAGATCAGTGATGAATCAGCCACATCAACCAGCTTGCCGCAATGGTTCCCAGCACAAACAGGCTAAAGCAGTACAGGCCGTAGCGGACCATGGCGCGCGTCTCCGACCGCTGTGTGATGCCGAAAACCACTGAAGCAAAGAAAGCGAACAAAAGGACCGCGGTGAAGTGGGACGGGGAATACATTACAGTTTCCTCCCCAATCGAAGGCTGTGCGCATCGACAGCGGAAACGAAGTTGAGCAGGCCCGCGACGACGAGGAACTTGGTCCCATAGTCGGCGGTGACTACCTGCACGACATTTTGCCCCCAGCCAAAAATCGCGGACAAAATATACAGGCCGCCATTGCCCAGGTCGCCAATGAATCCCAGCATGTCAAGCATCTCGCCAGTATTGGGCGCGTAGATTTTTCCCCGCATGGCCAGGCCCAGAGAAAACATTGCAGTGATGGAGACAAACAGCAAAACTGCGCGAATCCAGCGGCCCTGCATTAGATGGCCGAGCCCGGGAACCAGCCAGCCTGCAATTAAAATCAACGGTGGGGCGAATCCTTTCGAACCCGCGCCAGCCTGCGCAACACTTCCATTTGTAGTGGCTTTGATGGTAGACATCTCCAACGAATATACCAGTTTGCTGACTGCGTTTCGTATTCGGGCAAATCATGAAGACATGCTAAATGCGGACCAGTTCCCTTTGCACCCGGCCCGTCACTTTGGCTTCGCCCGGTCGCGTCATCATATCCACTTCGCTGCGCACGCCAAATTCCGGCAGATAGATTCCCGGCTCTACGGAAAAACAAGTGTTCGGCAGAACCAGGCGCTCATCGTGCGTCTCGAAGTTGTCCAGGTGTGCGCCGCTGCCGTGGATCTCGGTGGCAATATTGTGCCCGGTGCGGTGCGTAAAATATTCTCCGAAGCCTGCCGCTCGTATGATGTTGCGCGCCGCGTCGTCTGCCTGCCAGCCAGCGATGGTGTGGCCGGAGGCAAAGGCCTGTTCTACCGCCTGGATTGCCGCATCGCGGGCCGCCGCTACAGTCTCGAAGACCTGCCGCTCACGCTCTGTTGGTTCCCGTCCCACCACGCCAGTCCAGGTGATGTCATAAAACACCGTACCGGGCAAATTTTTTCGCGCCCAGATGTCGATCAATACGAAGTCCCCCGGCATGATCGGCTGGGAATGCTCTGTCGTCGGCTCATAGTGGGGATCGGAACTGTTGCGGTTGACGGAAACATTCGGTCCGTTGCCCCAGACCAGGTCTTCGCGCCGCATCGCTTCCTGGAGCCACGCGACCATGGCAAACTCGTTCGTACCCCCGATGCCGACACGATGGCCCATCTCGCGGAAGCCTTCCGCCAGAATCGCGTCAAGTGCTCGCTGGGCGGCATAATGGCTGTCCATTTGCTCCTCGCTCAGGACAGCTTCAAAATGGCTGACCAGGTCGGCTGAACTGACAATCTCCTTGCCCATCCCGCGCAGCACTTCCACTGTTCCGGCATCCACCAGCGAAACATACATGATCGCGTTGCGCGGGGAGTATTGCATGGCCAGCCGGGTGCTCCCTTCCAGCATGGCCGCAAGCTGTTTTTCGAGTTCCTGCCAGGTGGAGTAGGGGACCTTCGTGCCGGGCAATGAATCCAGCCTTCCCTGTTCGATGCGATGCACCAGCTTCTTCGGCTCACCGTGCGCGGGAATCAGATAGAACCAACGCCTCGCGATGTGCAGAGAGTCACTGAGTCCGAGAATGCGATACGCAAGAGGATCGCGGTGATGATGGTCATAGAAAAGCCAGCCGTCGAGCCTGGCCTCCTGCAATGCGGACTGAATGGCTTCTAAATTCATAGAAAGTCGATTGTAAACTTTTGACGTAAAAGTAAAGCAAGCCATGCGCTTTAGCGATAGTTATTCAGCCATAATTTAGAATCGTTTCGGCGGGAGATGCCGGATGTCGGATGCGGCAGCAAGGTCGCCGTCAAGCAAATTAGGAATCAACCAATCTGAAGAATACTGGAGACACTCAGCAACCATGAAACTGCGAATGCTCCGTTTTGTTGTCGGTCCTGGCCTGCTGGCGGGGCTATGCGCCACGTTCGGTGCTGTAATGTCCACCGGGTACGCCAGAGCACAGGAATTTGCCACCATTGAGAAGAACTTTTCTCAGCGCGTCACTGTCAAAAAACTGCCCAACGGGCTGACACTAATTGTCTGTAGCCGGCCCGAAGCCCCTGTATTCAGTTTCTTCACCATCGTGAACGCGGGCAGTGTGCAGGACCCGAAAGGCGAAACCGGGCTGGCGCACATGTTCGAGCATCTGGCGTTCAAGGGCACGAAGGACATCGGCACCACGGACTACCCTGCGGAAAAATTGGCACTCGCCAAAGTCGAGCAGTCCTATGAAACCTACGACGCGGAATATCGCAAGCGCGTGGGACAAGACCCGGCCAAACTGAAGCAGTTGAAGGCGCAGTTTGATGCCAACACTGCTGCAGCGGAGAAATATGTCGTTCCCAACCAGTTCACACAGATCGCGCAGTTGAATGGCGCGGTGGGCGTCAACGCCGAGACCTCCAACGACGCAACGGAATATTTCTGGAGCATGCCAGCCAACCGCCTCCAACTCTGGGCGTACATGGAGAGCGACCGCATTGCCAATCCTGTACCTCGCGAGTTTTATAAAGAACGCAACGTGGTGATGGAAGAGCGCCGTATGCGTGTGGACTCCAACCCCATCGGCTACATGATTGAGCAGTTTCTGGCCACCGCGTATGTGGCGCATCCATATCGCAACCCCGGCGTTGGATGGATGTCGGACATCAGCCAGGTCTCCGCAACCGAAGCCAACGCGTTCCACAAGAAATATTATGTGCCGTCGAATATTGTCGTCACCGTGGTGGGCGATGTGACCGCGAAGCAGACGATGCCGATTCTGGAAAAATACTTCGGCAGCATTCCGACTGGCCCGCAACCCGCGCCACTCGCCACTGTCGAGCCACCGCAGGAAGCGGAGAAATCCGTCACGCTCAAAGAACCCACGCAGCCTTTTTACGTGGAGGGCTATCATCGCCCGTCGTATCTGGACAAGGACGACGCGGTCTATGACGCGATTAGCGACATCATGTCCAACGGACGCACATCGCTGCTCTACCGCAGCCTTGTTCGCGACCAGAAGATTGCTGCCGAGGCCGCAGGGTTTAGCGGATTTCCCGGCGACAAGTATCCCAACCTGTTCGCCTTCTACGCTGTGCCGACGCCTGGACACACACCGCAACAGATGCGCACCGCCATCCATGCGGAAATCGACAAGCTGAAGTCACAGGACGTGACCGACGACGAACTGGCCATGTTCAAAACCCGTGCCCGCGCCGGGATTCTGCGCAGCCTCGATAACAATCAGGGACTCGCCGAGGAACTGGGGACTTACCAACTTCGATATGGCGATTGGCGGATGCTATTTCAACAGCTCAATAAAATTGACGCAGTCGGCAAAGCCGATATTCGTCGCGTGGCGAACCAGGTATTTACGTCAAAAAATAGAACCTACGCCATGATCGAATTTGCACCGCCAAAGCCCGTGAAACCGGCCTCGAATGCACCCGCGCAAGCTCACCAGGGAGGCCGATAATGCGCCGTCGCTTCATTACGATTGCCGGAATTGCTTGCTTCGCTGCGGCTACGTTTGCCTCTTCGCAAAGTACGCCAACCACCAACGCTGTCGGCTCGCCAGCGCCGTGGACCTCCTGGAAGAAAGTTCCCATCCCTGCGCTGCCAGCGTTTCACCCGCAACAGCCTACGAAAATTGTCTTGAAAAACGGCATGATCATCTTCCTGCAGGAAGACCATGAGCTGCCGTTCATCGACGGATTCATCATCATTCGCGGTGGCTCGCGCGATGAGCCCGCGGCGAAGACCGGCCTGGTCGATCTGTACGCGCAAGCATGGCGAACCAGCGGCACGGTAGCGATGACCGGCGACCAGATGGATGACATTCTGGAGGCGAAGGCCGCCAAGATCGAAACGGATGGCGACACCGGATCGACCTCGATGACCTGGACCAGCTTCAAGCAGGATTTCCCACAGGTCTTCGGCATGGCGACCGATCTATTGCTGCATCCGAAGTTCCGTGCCGACAAATTGGCGCTGGCCCAGCAGCAGGAAGACACAGGCATTATCCGCCGCAATGACGACGCCGACCAGATCGCGGTGCGCGAAGCGGAAATTCTTGCCTATGGAAAAAACAATCCGTATGCGCGTATGCCGGAGTTTGCCACCGTACAGGCAGTCACGCTTGCGGACCTGACGGCATGGCATGATCGTACCGTCACGCCAAACAATATGATTGTCGGCATCAGCGGCGATTTCAACAAAGTAGAAATGGAAGCGAAGCTGCGCGCTGCATTCGATTCGTTACCACGCGGGGCGAAGTTCGTTCCTGCACCTGTCACTTTTCCCGGCCCGACACCCGGCGTTTATCTGGCACAGAAAAGCGACGTGAACCAGAGCAACGTGTGGATTGTCGGACTCGGCACGGAGCGCAGCAATCCAGACTATTACGCATTGAGCGTGATGAATACAGTCTTCAGCGGCGGTTTCGGTTCGCGTCTGTTCCAGGCTGTTCGCACGCGGCTGGGACTGGCGTATTCGGTCAATGGCGCGTATGGCGCGAGCTACGACCATCCGGGGATTTTCTATGTCGCAGCAGGAACAAAAAGCGTGAGCACAGTGGCGGCCACGAATGCCATGATGCAGCAGATCAAAGACCTGAAAACGACCCCACCGACAGAAACGGAACTGCGCAACGCGAAAGACCAGTTGCTCAATTCTTGGATCTTCCGCTTCGACACGCCCGGCAAAATTCTGCGTCAGCAGGCCACGCTGGCGTTCTATGGCTACCCGGCAGACTTTATCGAAAAGTATCGAGCGGGCATTGAAAAAGTAACCTCAGCCGATGTTTCCCGCGTTGCCAACCAGTATGTTCACCCCTCCAAGCTGGCGATTTTAGTGGTGGGAAATGCCCCGCAATTCGGCACTCCGCTGTCCACGCTGGGACCAGTCAAAATGCTGGACATTACCATCCCCATGCCTGCCGGAATGCAGCAAGGACCGATGGGTCAGCGGTAAAGCGTGAAAAGGAATCGAGCGCTACCCGCAGTCTTATTCCTTTTCAAACTTCAATGAAGCGGAATTGATGCAGTAGCGGAGGCCGGTCGGCTTTGGGCCGTCTGGAAACACGTGGCCGAGATGCGCCCCGCAGCGGGCACAGGTCGCTTCCACGCGGCGCATCCCGTGGCTGTTGTCCTCATGCGTCTCCACGGAAGTCGGCGTGACGGGAATCCAAAAGCTTGGCCAGCCGGAACCCGATTCGAACTTCGTGTCAGAGCGGAATAACTCCGCATCGCACGCGATGCAACGATAGATTCCATCGGCATGGTTCTTATAGAGCGCGCCGGAGAAGGCTGGCTCTGTGCCTTTCTGTCGCGTTATATAGTATTGCTCTGGCGTCAGAAGTTCGCGCCACTCCGCATCTGTTTTCTCAATCTTTTTGATTTTTTCTGCGCTTTCGCTCATCGTCCCCTCGCTCTTTCAAGACTATGCTCGCAGCCGAGATGACTCAATAGCGCGCTTCGAAGGCATGAAAGCGAGCCTCCAACTCCCACTGCTGCCGCGCCTTCTGACTGCCTGCAAGATACGCCGAGCAGCCAGCGGAGAGTTGCGGCGAATCTGGCTTGTCATGCGCGCACGCCCCGGCCATTTGCGTGAATCGCTCAGGAGTGGAACTTTCCGCGGAAGGCCACAAACTCGCTCCTGGCAGAAAAGAGTGCTCCAGGCTGGCGCGCACCATCTGCTTCAAGTCCTCGTAATGGAGATGATAGGTTTCGACGGCGCGCGCATATTCGTGGGTCAACGTGGTCCGCAAGACTCCCGCGTCATCGGAGGACAACGCAACCGGAACACCGTAGCGTCGATAGATAGGAAATGGATGCTGTGAGCCGCTGACTCCGAGAATTTCAGCATTGCTGGTCAGGTTGATTTCCACCAGTACATGCCTGCTCGCCAGCTCACGCAGCAGATCGTACGGGTGGTCTTCATACATCACATCCACGCCGTGACCGATGCGCTGCGCATGGCCCAGTTCGACGGCCTCGCGGATATGAAAACGCAGGCCAGAGGGCGGTACTAGTCCCGGCGCCAATTCACCGGCGTGCAGACTTAAATGTACTTTGGGATAATCGCGATGCAGCAGGTCGAACATTTGCATGTGAAGGCGATAGTCGCGCATGGCAATCGCGCTGTCTTCCGGCATTACGATGTTGACGCCGACCACATCCGGCACCGAAGCTGCGATCTCAAAGCCAAGAACCATTTGCGCGAATACCTGCTGCGGAGGAAAGCCTCGCAGCACCTGGAATAAAAACCGTGTCTGCACGTTGCAGGCAGGCATAGCGTCCGGTTGTCCGCAATGCTCGATCACCCGACGTTGCGCCTCAGCCTGTTTGAGGGCGATGCGCGCTTCGGTTACACCATTCAGTAATCCATGCGCCAGTAGTTGCTGACGAAATTGCTCCAGGTTGGCATTCCAGCCCCACTGCGCGCCCAGAGCGCTACCATGACCGAAGTCCGGCGTCGCCATCAGCTCCAGATATTGTGTGTTCTCATTCGCCGCTTGGCGCACAACTTCATCCAGCCACTCGCCGCCATGTTTCTGCCATACTTCAGGATGAAAATCGCCCAACGAGTTTAACTTTCCAAACGAGTTGAAAAAATGGTCGTGTCCGGAGTCCCCTTCCTTCGCCACGAACGCGCGCATCGAATAGGCATCGATCATGCGGCTGTACAACTCAGGGTCCCGGTAGGCTTCCGCAGCCGCAACTTCACCGGAGCTACAAACGGGTTGCGGCGGAATGCTACGCGTGAGGCCATTCGGTTTGCGTAAAACATACGACGTCGTATTCACGCACAGACGATCCGCTGCCGCTTCGGCAATCCATGTCTCCGCATAGATCGCGCCGGTCAGGTGATTATGCAGGTCGCCACCCTTCGGCATCTTTTCCAGAAACGCGTAGAGGTCTGGCGAGGCATGGAGATCTAGAGATCCTGCGTGCTCGGCACCCAGCATTGCGAGTGCGGTACGCTGCTCAGGAGTAGATTGTTGGGTTGCGACGGGTTGTTGCTGGGGAGACGAAGGCTGTGCAAACGCGGTGGCAACGATGAGAGCGGCAATAGCTGCAAACCTAAGTGCGAATGGTCCAAGTCGAAACATGAGCGGTGCATCTCCGTGTGAGGAATGTATCACGGAGCACTACGCTGTTCGTGGCCGCTTCTTCCGCACACTCAAATTCGCAAACGGCCAGCTACGCGCTACACAATCCCGTACCTTATATATTTGCGGCCAACCGGTTTGGCAGTCTGCGCAGCGGTTGATATACTCACCAAGAAGCAGCAATTGGAAATCTTCTTTTTCTCCACTCGTGTGTAGAATTCCCTCTTGGAAAATCTCCACGGCCAGGTAGCTCAGTGGTAGAGCGCAGCCCTGAAAAGGCTGGCGTCGGGGGTTCAATTCCCTCCCTGGCCACCACTCTGAAAAATAGACGGAAATTCGTTAACAAAAAGAAAGTCCACTGCACAAATTCGTACAGTGGACCATCTTTATACCTGCACCGGAGCCTCTACCGGCTAATACGACAGCACGCAGCCGCCCGAGTCGCTGTTGAAGGCATTGCTCCAAAGCGACTGCACCGGGTAGGTGCCAGTCGAGAAGGACACGTCTGCCGCCGCGCCCTGATTGCCGGTGGTGATCCAGGCGCACTTGTCGCCGATCTCATAGCCGCTGGAATCCAGCCAGCCGCCACTCGGGAACTGGTCGGTGATCGTCTCCGCGGCCTCGTGACCTTCGACGATCGTAATGCCAGCATCAGGCCCCAAGCCATTGAAGTTGGCGCCGCAGCTTGTGCCAGCGTCGGTGATGTAAGGCAGGTTGGTGTAAGCGACATCGCCATAAGAAGAAGTAGTCGAGCTGTGATAGGCGCAGTATCTCGTTCCAAA
>JAJYGR010000018.1 GCA_021790655.1 Acidobacteriota bacterium
ACACGGCAAACCAGTCGCCAAGCTTGTGCCGGTGGGCGAGGCCAGAGACAGTATCTACGGTTTTTTCCAAGGCAAGGGCGCTGTCCTGGGAGATATCGTGGCTCCAGCAATGCCCCTGGAAGAATGGGGCATGATCAAGTGATCCTGATCGACACCCACATCGTGGTTTGGCTGGCGTTTGATCCTAAAAAACTCTCGCGTAAGGCGTGTGCCGCCATTGATGAGGCCCGAAAAAATGGAGAAGGCCTGGCCATCGCTTCCATAAGCCTTTTCGAACTGGCCGTAATTGCTACCCGCGGACGCATCCATCTCGACATTTCGGTCGAATCTTTCCTACAGGAAGTGGAGGCGCGTTTCATTGTGAAACCGTTGACTGGAAGTATTTCTGTCAAAGCGCAGGGCTTACCTGAGCACTACCCTAACGATGCCATGGATCGTATCATCGGCGCAACGGCGCTCATTGAAGGGCTTTCCCTCATTACAGCCGATGAACGAATACGCAAGGCCAGGGTGGTTTCAACGATCTGGTAACGCCACGAAAACTCAGATTCGCGCGCTGTCGGGTTAGAATTCGATGGCATGGTTACAGATGCAACATATCGGCGCATGCTGGATCTTTTTCCGGCATTGCAGGGCATATCGGTGGAGTTGGCCCGGCAGATCGCATCCACCGGTTCTTCGATGACACTTGCTGCCGACACCGTCTTGTTTGACGATGGCGTGCCGTGCGTTGTCTTTCCTTTACTGCTGGCCGGTTCGATGAAAGTGGTGAAATCTGCCGCGAACGGCAGAGAAATTGTGCTTTATCGCAAGCATCCTGGCGAAGTGTGCCCCATCACCACTGGATGCTTGCTCGGTCAGGCGGTATACCCAGCACGCGGAGTGGCCGAAGGGCAGCTCGAAATGGTCGGACTGGGGGCAAGTTTGTTTGAAAATCTGTTGACGGCCCATGAACCTTTTCGCCGCATGGTGTTTGCCGACTTTAGCCTTCGCCTTACGGAAATGATGCAATTGGTGGAAGAGATTGCATTTTCCAGGGTCGATCAGCGACTGGCCCGGCTACTGGTGGAACGCGGGGATTTACACCTTTCCCATCAGCAAATCGCGGAAGAGCTGGGCAGCGTGCGCGAAGTGGTCAGTCGGTTGCTTAGGCAGTTTGAGCAACAGGAGATGGTCCGCCTGGGTCGCGAGCACGTCATCGTACTTGATCGGGTACGGCTGCTGGCACTGGTCGGTCTTTAACTGCGAAAACTGGGTTCATTCAAAAACCTTTCCTTGTGTGACCGCAGTTACAGAGCGGCGTGCCCATAAGGGCCATACTTCAATCATGGAGCATAAACTTAAACTCCATGACGCAAAAAGGAGAATGCAATGAGCAAAAATGAAGGAACGGCGGATCGTGTCATTCGTGTCATCATCGGGCTTGGACTTTTGAGCTTACTGTTTTTGCTTCATGGGCCGGAACACTGGCTCGGATTAATCGGCTTGGTTCCACTGCTGACTGGATTGGTCGGCGTTTGCCCAATGTACGCCATGCTTGGCATGCGTACCTGCCCGCTGCATCAGAAGTAGCGAAGAACAAGGTAGCTTCAAAACTATCCCGTTCGGTTGGCGAAGAAGTGTGTCCGTATCCATGTATGCTGATTTTTAGATGGAACCGGTCACGCATTTTCTAACGGGCGCTTGTCTCGGACGCTCTGGATTCAATCGCACCACGGCTTATGCAACACTGGCCATGACTCTGGCTGCAGAAGCGCCGGATCTGGATGTGCTGTGGGGCTTTCACGGGCCGGTGGCCGCGTTCGAGCACCATCGCGGCATTACACACACATTTCTTGGTGCTCCCTTCATGGCGCTGCTGGTTACGGGCGGCGTGTGGCTTTGGCATCGCTGGCGTAGTCGACGCGAGGAGCGGCGCGGCGGCGCTGCCCGCAATAGCAGCAAGCTGCTATTGCCGCCAGTGCGCTGGGGGTGGATCTGGTTCCTGGCGCTGCTCGCCGACCTGAGCCACCTTCTACTGGACTGGACCAATAACTACGGGGTCCGGCCATTCTTCCCTTTCAATCCGCACTGGTATGCGGGAAACATCTACTTCATCTTTGAGCCGGTGTATTTTGCCGCTCTGCTGGCTGCATTGATTGTTCCGGCGATTCTCGGGCTGGCCGACCGGGAGATCGGTGTCCGCCGCCAGCTTTTCCATGGGCGTGGCTGGGCCATCTTCGCGCTTTGCTTTGGCTTGGTGCTGGGCTGCTGGCGATGGGCGGAGCACGAGCGCGCCCTGCATCTGCTGGCGCAGCAGAATTACCAGAACGAAGCCCCTATCAAGATGAGTGTCAGCCCTTATCCGGTGGACCCATTTCGTTGGTTCGGCGTGGTCGAAACCAAGGACTTTTATCAGACCGCGACCATGAATACGCGGACGGGCGAGTTCGCCAGCCAGGACCCAGAAGATATCTATTACAAACAGCCGCAAACACAGGCGATCCTTACCGCGAAGGAGTCCTGGCTGGGGCGGGTGTTCCTTGACTGGTCCAAGTTTCCTTACGTAAATGCGTCAAGCGGATTTGGCACTGTTCCGAGCGATGCGCACTACACTCAGGTACATTTTCAGGACCTACGCTTTGCCTACAATGTTTTATTTATAAATGGCCGCAAGGACAATCCGCTGGGCGGGACGGTAACGCTTGGGTCAAACGGCAAGGTGGATGAGATGGAGATGGGCGGCCGAATGCAGAAGTAAACGCAGATTTTGCGGCATGGACATTATTGGCAGCGTGAAAACTAATTTTGATCAGGCCAAATTTGCCTTGACCTTACCTGCTGAAGCCGAAACAATGGAACTTCCACCGGTGGGCTGCTCAACTCGCCGCATACCCTATTGTTAAGAGGATCGAATGTTCAGTTATTTCTTCGTTTTGATGGCGGTCTTTACCCGCATTCTTCCGCATCCGTGGTGGAACTTTACCGCCGTAGGCGCTTCACTGCTGGTGTTCGGAGCGCGCCGCTCGCCGAAGTTTTTTCTTCTTCCCGTACTGGCGCTGGCAGCGACGGACTATTATCTGACGGTGTTCACTTACAATTATCCGTTTCATGTGCAGTTTTATCTGGTGACATGGGCCTGGTATCTGGGCGCGTGCTGGATGGGCTGGGCATTTCTGCGCAATCGCGCCAGTGCCGGACGGGTCGTTGGGGCCGCACTGAGCGCATCGACGTCGTTTTTTCTGGCGAGTAACTTTGCTGTCTGGATTGGGTCCGTCATGTACCCGCACACGTTAAGCGGACTGGCTACCTGCTACCTCGCAGGTCTTCCGTTCTACCGGAATGATGTCCTTTCCACCACGCTGCTGACCAGCGCAGTGTTCGGCGTGCCAGTGTTGGCGCGGCGCACGGCAGAAGAGTGGCATCGGCGAACGCTGGGCGGCGCGAACGCAGCGTAGTTGGACGCTTCTTCAAGTTAGCTATTGATTCTGCACCTCGTGGAATCAATCTATGGCCTCCCACCTTAGCCGCAAACAACGCGGCGAGGATGGGATCCCCGCTCTCCCACCTTAGCTGCGCGAAGGTGGGGCACCCAAAGCGATGACAATTTGTAATTTTTACCGTACCGGCTGGTCAGCGGAATGAATGATTTTTTCGTGACGGCTTGTCTGGACTTCCGGCACGCTACCGTCGTTGACCAGCACGCGACTGGGTTCGCTGTCGAGCAGCATCCGCACGGCTGCTCGGGTGTGCGAAGGTACCAATAAGCGTTTGGTCTGGTTGGTCAGCCCGGACTCGACTGTGACGGGGACCTCCGCTGAGCAATAGCTGTCATTCTGCACATCCACGGAGACAAGATAATTCCGGGTCGCGCTGTTGGTCGTCAAGATGGGCCGCCGATAGGCGCTGACGATGTGCAGATCGGGCAATCCGCGGTCGCGATACACCCAATCGTCGAAAAACCACTCCAAATCTTTGCGGGAAGCCTTGGCCAGCAGGCGTTGCAAATAGCTGGACTCTCGGTCGCTTGCCGCTCGATAGGTCTGGAGCGCCTGAGCGAGCGGCGTGTCGCCAGCGATGTCGCGCAGCATCCACAATACGTTGGCGGCCTTGTCTCGATAGTAGATGTCGCTCCAGGCATCGATCAGGCTCTGTCCGGGATCGACGCCGGGGTCAGTCGTTTCCGCCAGCGCCAGCGCGGCCCGACGGGACTCCATTTGACCGATGGCCGTCGCGCGACCGGCGCGTTGTTCGATCCACAACATCGTCATAAACTGGGCGACACCTTCATCCAGCCATTCGCGAGGCGACACGAAATAGGCGTGGCTGAGCATGTGGGTCAACACAGGGCCGACATCGTCGCTGGAGGCGTTCGTCTGCAATGGGAGGAAAAGGATGTTGCGTTCCTCGAACGGAAGGTCGGATATCTCCGGCAGATCGACCAAGACAACCGGTCGCTGGCGATGCGGGCCTAGCCATTGTTCGACCAGAGGAAGATCGTCGGCGGCGACGCGCTCGTAGGTGGGCGCGGCGGGTTCATTGCCAAGCCGGGAATAAATTTCCAGTCCCGGGGCCTGCTCGCGATTGGCATACATGACAAAAAAGCTGAGTGGCGAAAAGCCGAGTTGCGTGGCGGGCAGCCTAAAGGACACAACGCGCAAAACGGTATTGCCGGCAGTGGTGTTTGGCGAAGACGGGCTGCGGCCTGGCGTTGAACTGTCGGGCTGTACAACGTAGCCATTCAGAAATGCCACGCTCGGTTTCTCGTCGAGGTATTCCACCAGTACATGCATAGTCACGCGTGCATTGGACTGTTGCAGTTTCCACTTGCCGACGGAGTCGAACATCTCCGCGCCCTGGCCGAGCAGCACTGGCTTGGTCGATACAGGAAACCAGATGACGTTGCCAAAGCCGCGCAGGGCGGTAAAGTCCGTCCCGATGCGGTCCCACTCCGACGATGCGGCGATTTTTGCCGGAGCACCAAGCCGTAACAGGCGCTCCGAGGAGGCGTGTATTGTGCCGGAATAAATGACATCGAACTGGATGGTGCCCCCGGGAGCGAGTGGTTTCGCCAGTGTAATCACAGCTTCCGTCAGCTTGCCGGTGTGGTCGATGTCGCTTTCGACGGTCTCGGTCGCAAACTTGACCGCGCTGCCATCGACATGGATGGAATACCACTGTAACGCGGAGGAAAGCTGCAACGCGAGGCGAGTGAGCGGCTTGCCACTGCTGTTCCGCGCCGTCATGTGGGCACGCGCGGAAAGCGAGTGGTGGGTCGGCTCCAGATGGACGTCGAAGTCGTAGGATCTGTAGGTAAGCGCGGTACGTTCCGCATCGGTGATGAGATTCGATCCTGCCCGGATGGGGGGCGAAGTTTGCTGCTCTGGAGAGTTAGCCGCCGGACTTGGACTGGCGTCTCCACGGGAGAAAATCGTCTTGCCGTAGGTCGAGGGATTTGGCGCGGTTGGCGCGGACTGCTGGGCCGGTGACTGGACGACGGCGAGCAGAAAAAACAATCCAAAATACCGCAGCGACAACTTCAGAAACCGATTCATGAACCCAGTCCTTTCAACGGGCGCTTGGGTTTGGCAGGAGCGGAGGCTTCCGCAATGGGTTGGACCGTTGAGGCTGCGGCGCGGCGTTGACGCGCTACTTCATACATCACAATGGCCCCGGCAACGGAGACATTCAGGGACGGAACATGACCGGCCATGGGAATGCGCAGCAGGTGGTCGCAGGTGCGACGCGCAAGCTCATGCAGGCCGTCACCTTCGCCTCCCAGCACCAGCACGCAGTTGCAACGATAGTCGAATGTGTCGTAGTTCTGAGCGCCGCGCTCATCCAGCCCCACACACCAGACATTTTCCCGCTTGAGTTCTTCCAGAGCGCGCACCAGATTGGTGACGCGCGCGATACGGACATGCTCGGCGGCGCCAGCGGATGTCTTCACCACGGTCGCATTCACAGAGGCCGCCCGGCGCTCGGGCAGGATGACGCCATCGACACCCGCGCCGTCCGCCGTGCGCAGCAAAGCGCCCAGGTTATGGGGATCTTCGACGCCATCCAGCGCAAGGAGAAACAGATGCTCGCCTCGGGGCTGGGTCAGTTCCTGTAGGGACGAATATCCGCGCTCCGCTACCACGGCGACCACTCCCTGGTGGGCCTCGGTGCGGGCCATGCGGGTGAGCTGCTCTTTAGACTCCAGCCGCACCTGGATGCCCGCCGTGTGGCACGCGTCGAGAATGCTTTGCAGGCGCGCATCCGGATGGTGGTTGGCGCGTTCGCGGGTGATCAGGACAGATTCCAGACGACGATTTCCGGAGCGGATCGCCTCTTCCACCGGATGCAATCCGTACAAAAGTTGCATAATAAGTAGTGTATCCCTGCTGGCGGCGGGTCAACCTCTTCGGCCCGCGCTGGTGAGCGGGAACTGCGGCGAGGAGGGTCTGCGATGACCTTAAAGCGTTTACAAGAGAATTTTTCCAGGTTTCGAGTCTTTTTGCCGCAGGCTGGCGTCCATTCCCTAGACAGCATGGCAGCTACCCGAAGCAATACGCTGATTCAAACCGAGCAGGCGCAAACCGCGAATGCGGAAATTGCGGCTGGCCTGCGCCGTCATGATCCTGCTGTAATGGAGCAGTTGATTGAGCTGTACCAGCATCGACTTTTTCGATATTTGCTGTTTTTGACCGGAAGCCGCGACCAGTCGCAGGATCTTTTTCAGGAAACCTGGCTGCGGGTACTGGAGCGCGGGTCGCAATATAACGGACGCGCCAGGTTCGATACCTGGATGTTTGCCATCGCCCGCAATCTGATGATCGACCAGACGCGCAAGCGCGCCATGATCAGCCTGGATGAAGCCACCGACCCTGAGAAAGAGCGTCCCATGGAAATTGCCATGGATGCGCCTTCGCCATTCGATCATTTCCATTCGCAGGAGCAGGCCGCTCGCGTCGGGCATGCGTTGCTTACGTTGCATCCGCTCTACCGCGAAGTGTTGGTGCTGCGCTTCCATGAAGAGTTGTCGCTGGAAGAAATTGCCCATGTCAGTAGCGCTCCACTGTCCACCGTGAAGTCCCGCCTTTACCGTGGGATGGCCGCGCTGAAGCCAGTGCTGGAAGCGGCCAGCGAGGTGCGGCCATGACGATGCGAGACCAGGAACAAGAGATGAAAAAGGCCAGTGCACAAACGGCGCAGCCACTTCAGGAGCAGGATTTTTCTGCTGCACTGCTGGCGGTCGGCGGGGTTGCGGATCGCGCTACGGTTTGCCGCGCGCAACGGCGTGTCCGTGAGCATGCCATGGAGATGGTCGAGCGCAGACAGCGCGCGCGGCATGGGATCGGGCTGGCGATTCTTGGGTTCTCCCTGCTGCTGCTGGTGCTGACGCCGGTGGTCTGGAGCGGCGTGCACTTTGAACAGGGATGGCAACATTTCGGAGACTCAGAAATGCAGTCCATGTTTATGATTGGCTGGTTGTTCCCAGTCACGCTGGTCGGCCTGGTGCTCGGATTTTTGCGGATGCGGGCGGGGCGTGGCACACGGCGCATCGATCACCGCGTGGATTCACGGTTAGGCTCGCTGGTTCGATAGAAGTTTGAGATAGAGACAATGGCCCGTACAGATTCCAGTTCGTCGTTTTCGGTGAGTGAAGAGCTCAAGCTGATTCCGCGCTGGTCCATCGTGCTGGCCTTCGTGGCCTTCATCGGCATTCAATATCTGTTCTACTTCGTCCTGCACCAGCATCACACCACTCCCATGGCTGTACATGTGTATTTTGGGACTTCCTGGGGCGCGCTGGTTGCGGTATACATGCTGATGATCGGCTATATCAGCCAGGACGCGCCGCGCCGCAATATGGGCAAATGGATATGGATCATGTTGTGCATTGTGTTGCAGGGCGGCATTGGCCCGGTCATTTACTTTCTGCTGCGGCAGCCGGTGCTTTCGCAGTGCCCCTGTTGCGGCACGCACATCGAAAGCAATTTTCATTTCTGCCCGCAATGCGCCTACCGGGTCGCACCCAACTGTAGCAATTGTCATGAGAGCGTCCGCATTACCGACCTGCATTGCACACGTTGCGGACACGACCTTGCCGAGGACAACACACCGGCGCGTCTCCGCGCTTACGGTGCTTGAGTCGCGACTCTTGAATTCCGATAAAAAACTTACTCCTCTCCAAATATTCCCGTCAGATGTACAGTTGTTTTAGGTCATGACGATTCGCGCTCTTATAGTCGACGACGAGCAACTGGCACGCGAGGAACTGGAGTACCTGTTGCGCCGCGTGGACGACCTGCAGGTGGTGGCGCAGGGGCTGATCGGCGTGGAGGCGGTCGAATTGATTCGAACGCACCAGCCGGATGTGGTGTTCCTCGACGTACAGATGCCGGGACTCGATGGCTTTGCGGTGTTGAAAAAACTGCTCGACAAAAGCCGGAAGACACCGTTGCCTAACATCGTGTTTGCCACCGCATTCGACAAATATGCAGTCCGCGCCTTTGAAGTGAATGCAGTGGACTACCTGCTGAAGCCCTTTGATGAAGTCCGTGTACGACAGACGCTTCAGAAGGTGAAAAATCGTCTGGCGGAATCTCAAGCGGGCACGCCTGCTTCTTCAAATAAACCAGGCAATGCAAACGGCGCGGGGAATTCTGGCATCAGCCCGGCAATGAATATCATGGACGACCGGCTGGACGCTTTGGTCCGTTTACTGGAGCAGCAGCAGGCGCCGATGAAGCCCTCCGCGGCGAAAATCGTCTTGCGCGTTGGTGGGCGGCTCCTGTTGGTCGATCAGCGGGACATCTGCTTTGCCTCCATTGAAGAGGGGACCATCAGCGTGGTGACGCACTCTATTGAAGGCCATTCCAACTGCCGTACTCTGGAAGACCTGCTCGACCTGCTGGACCCAGAGCTGTTCTGGCGCGCGCATCGCTCCTTCGTGGTGAATATCCATCGCATTCAGGAAGTAGTGCCGTGGTTCAAATCCAGCTACCAGTTGCGCATGGAGGACCGGCGACACACGGAAATTCCGGTGAGCCGCGCCCAGACCAAGCGCTTGCGCGAGCTGTTCAACCTGTAGATTATGACGCTGTATCTTTTTCCCTCATGGTATCGAGAGCGGGTGTCATTCTGAACCCTTCGCTCGAGGGGGGACTCCGCATTGCGGAGTGAAGAATCCAGAGTATATTCGCCCGCTCAGCGTCGCTATCACCCTCTGGATTCTTCGCTGCGCTCAGAATGACAGACCTTATTTTTCAATTGCACTATCCATGAATTTGCTTTAGTCATATCGTTCAAAGTGAATTTGCTTGCGGTCCCAGCCAAGTTCTTTCAATTGCTCGCGATTGGCCGAGACCATCTCATTCAATCCGCAGATATAAGCGCGCAGTTGCGGCCTCGAATTGTTGGCGGGGCCGCCGGGAGCATGCTCTGGGACCATCTCCGGGTGGTCCTTCAAAACGTCCTTGACGTGTGTCTGCACGTAGCCACGCAATCCAGTCCAGCCGTCATGCGGGCGGCTCAATGCGGGCATGTAATGGAAGTTCGGGTGTTCCGCGGCAATCTTCTCAAAGTATTGCCGATAATAAATTTCCGACTGATACCGGGTCCCGTATATCAGCCAGAAATGTTTCCCCTCACTGCGGTCTTCCGTTCGGGACGGAAAGAGATGCTCCACAAATCCGCGCATCGGGGCGACCCCGGTGCCGGTGGCAATCAGGATCGTATCCATCAATGGCGGACGCAGCACGAACAACCCATGCGGACCATGAAATTCCACCTTGGCGTCCGGTTCCAGATCGCACAACAGGTTGGAAAAAAATCCTCCCTCCACGCGATTCACGCAGAGATCGAAACGATTCGATCGGGGAGCGGAGGCGATCGAGTAGGCGCGCGTCTGATGTTTGCCAAGGCCGTCGATCGCAACCATGGAAACGAACTGGCCAGCATCGAAAGAAAATTTTTCCAGTTCGGGCACCTCAAACTCCAAATGGAAGCATTGGGCGCTCTCAGACAGCAAAAGTTTATTGATCAGTCGAGCCGTATAAGTCTTCCGTTCCACAGGTCTCCTCTTGGCGAAGCTGGATTCATACTTTCAGTTTAGTAAGGACGGGCTGAATTCCAAAGAAGATTGTTGAGGAACGTATTGTTATTTTATGCGCCAATCATAGCAATTATGAGAATGCCGAAGGACGTTCATCGCAATCTGGCCAATCTATGCAGGATCGCCGCTTCCAGCCGCGCGCAGACCTCCTCTACTTCGGCAGGAGCAATACGATTGAAAAATGGAAGGGCGATGCACCGCTCTCCCGC
>JAJYGR010000025.1 GCA_021790655.1 Acidobacteriota bacterium
CGATCCGATCGTACACGCAATAGAGAGGACCCCTGTAGGGATCGCGTCGCTGAACGATCTCCTCGTCGAAGATATTGAAAATGTTGTGCATTTCTGGCACGGGGGTGGCGCCGACCTCCAATTTCTTGGGATCGACCCGCATCTGCCGGACCGTTCTAAAACAGGTCGGCCATTTGTGGCCTGTTGAATAGAATCACTGCCGTCCACAAACCTCGGCTACGTATGCGCCACACCAACTCGCCATGCAGCAATTGTGCGATCAGCGCGGGTGGCAAGTCGTTATGATAGCCAAAATACCTTCGGTTCCAATCTCCGTCGCCGAAGCGCAGCCAACTTGGAGTAATGTCGGACTCATATTTTGTCGAAAACACCAGCGCCGCGTCGTAGCTTGGCAATTGTGTCGCGGCCTGAATCTGCGGAAGCGAGAAATTGTCGATCGCTACGACCTTGACAGGCTGACGAACATAGCCAAGCTCAGGCCGGGTCAGCTCATCCGTGGCAGGCCATGCCGTCAACACGGTCCCGCCAGGAGCGCGATGCAATATCTGTGCAATGGCCTGTTGTTGCATCACAATCATGCTGCGGTAGGTCAGGTTGTCTTCCGGAGCAAAGCGATACGGAGGATTCACGAACAGCCCTGCAATAAAGGCCACTCCGCTCAATGCCACCATCCACCGCCATTGCAGCAGGCGTCGACGCCAGGTGGAAACACAGAGTAGCAGAATCAGCGGGTAAAGAGGCAACAGGTAGCGCGCCAGAAGCGCCCCACCCATGACAGAAAAAAACAGTGCATTCGCCAGCAGGATGATGCCGATCTGCGCCTGCGCGTTCCACGAGACACGAGGACGTTTCGTACCATCCGGCTGCCGTAGCGCTGGCAAAAACATTGCCGCCACCATGCACAGCACCGGTACAAATAAATTCATATAGACCGTGATCTGCATCAACCGCTGTCCCAGCGCGAGGATGAAGCGCAGGACATGCAGCGTTAGCACCGCGTTATAGCGAACGAATTGCGGATTGCCGAAGATGTACCCAGTCTTATGAAAATGGTAGGAGTACCAGGCCAGCAATGGGACCACCGGCAACGTAAATTGCACAGCGGCGCGCCAGTGTCCCGCAGCTTGGGCAGGCTTGCGGCGCGTCTCCCATACGTGCCAGCCGGCCAGCGCCAGCGGCGTGACGATTGCCGTTTCTTTAGAGAGTACCGCAAGTGAAAACCACAGCGTGGCCCACCATCCCCGTCGCATCGAGGGCAACTCTTCCAATGCATAGGCCAGTGCCCACATCGTTCCCGCGGCTGCAAAGATGTCAGCCTGTGCCAATGTGCTCTGCGTAAACCAGACTGGATACAAGGCGGTCAGTAGCGTGGTGGCGACAGCCACTGGGGTGTTCATCAAGCGGCGCACTAAGACGAAAACCGCCGTCAGTGCGAGCGTAGCCACCATGCAGATGGCGATCCGCGTGACCGATGGGACAAACCCACCCAGCGTCCACCAGTAGGCCAGGTACATCGCTGGCAGCGGAGGATGCGCGTTTGTGAGTGTGGAGTAAGGAACCAGCGCGCCGGTACGAAAAAAGTCATACGCGGCGGGAATGTAATATCCCGCCTCATCCCAGAAATAGGGCAGCCGCAGCAGTGGCAAATGAGACAGGAAGACAAACGCATAGATGACGGGAAAAATCATCCACGCGGGCGCTGGCTCCTGGCGATGGCGACGAAATAGGAACTGATTCAACCAATCATGCATCGCTTGTAAGCAGACTCCCTCACGCAATTGCGAAGCTTCCCAAAATGGACGCGCCCGGCTTAGTGTATCGGACCGCTGCTCGGCATTGTCCCAGGAAAGCTTTGCGCGGGTTCCAGGGTAATGGTTCCGAAGGCCTGCTCATACTGCGCAAGATTTTGCCCCAGCAGGTTCCACAGCGCCTTGGCCTGCTGTGGACTCAGATAAATTCCCTGAAAATTTTGCAGCGTCACTTCATTCGGCAAGTCCTGCCGCGCCGCGCCGAAGACCAGAAGAAAATCCCACACGCTGGCGCGGACCTGCACGCTGTTGGCATACCCATCCCGATAATCCGGGGAGTGGACGATATTGATGTTAGGAGAATGCACTTGCTGAGTCATGCCTATAAGGGTAACGCGAGTGCGACGCTAAGTGCGGCGAAGAATGTCGCAAACATCTGAAAATATTGCAAAACGATCTTCCAGATCGTTTTTACTTTCCTCGTATTGCCGATTTGCCGTTAACTTAATACCATCGACTTGCCTTGCGAAAGGAACTTCACACCATCGTCCTCCAGCATTACATTCAACCCGCCATGCCAAACCCTCGCTGCTTGATGATTCGCGATAAACGGCGTGGTTTCACAAGCACCGAACTGTCCCGTCCGCGATGGAGGAACCGATGACCTACACAAGGATTTGCTCCTTTACTTCCAAGCCGCAATTCGCAAGTAGAAAGAACATTTTATTCCTTCTTGCGTTGCTTGCTTGCCATGCCTTCGCTCATGCGGCTTCGCGGAACCCCAGCAGCTCCGGACGGCCTTCTGTATCGATCCATAAATTGCACGGCTCAATTTCCAACACTGTATTGGAAGCGGAATGGCAGGTAACGAACAGGCATCTTACACACTTTGTATTTAAGGACCTTAAGGACAACACAACAATACGATATCCAGAAATCTTTGCCTTGTCCTTGAAGGATGGCTCGATCCTCAAGGCCATTGACTTACAGGTAGTTGGCGCTCCGAAAAGTAGCCTCCTTGATGGGATCCCGAATGCTTCCCGTTACTCAGAGCGACTGGCGGGTCGGCAAATTGTTTTTGAGTTGGCGGATTCTGAGCAAGACCTTCACGCGACCTGGACACTCCTTTTACGCGATGACTCCAGCTATTTGCGACAAATTCTTGTTCTGAAAGCTGGACATAAAGATATTGCCATCAGCCAGGTGCGCCTCATCAATCTACGGGTGCCTGAAATCCATGTAGTTGGCTCAGTGAAGGGTTCGCCTTTTGTTGCTGGGAACATGTTCTTTGGATTTGAGCATCCCCTATCGGACAGTAGCGTCGTGGACGGCAAAGCTGTGGCGAGCATACGCCGGGAATTGCCGCTCAAGGCGGGCCAATCCGTTACCTACTCATCTGTAATTGGAGTCGCGCCGCATGGGCAGTTACGTAGGACTTTTCTTAATTACATGGAGCGTGAACGCGCGCATCCATACAGAACATTTCTCACCTACAACACCTGGTATGATCTCGGCTATTTCAATCAGTACAACCAAGTGGAAGCGCTTGACCGCGTCCGTGCATTTGGAAAGGAACTACGTGACAAGCGTGGCGTGACGCAGAACTCTTATTTGTTCGATGATGGATGGGACAGCCATTCTTCCGTATGGAGCTTCAATCGGGGATTCCCCGATGGATTTACTCCTATCGAGAAAGCTGCCGCCCGCTATGGCGCGGAGCCAGGCGTATGGCTTTCTCCCTGGGGAGGTTATGGAAAGCCCAAGGAGGAACGAATCCAGTTTGGCAAACAAGCTGGATTCGAAGTTGTCGATGGCGGCTTTGCGCTATCTGGCCCAAAGTATTACAAGCGCTTTCGAGATACTTGTTTTGAAATGATCCACAAGTATGGCGTCAACCAGTTTAAGTTTGATGGAACCGGGAATGATAGTCAGGTAGTTCCCGGCAGCAGCTTCGATAGTGACTTTGATGCGGCCATCCATCTAATGCATGAATTGCGCATGGAGAAGCCGGACTTATTCATCAATCTCACAACAGGGACCTATCCATCTCCCTACTGGTTGTTCTATGCCGACTCTATTTGGCGCGGCGGTGATGACCATAGCTTTGCAGGGGTAGGGCCGAAAAGAGAACAATGGATCACCTACCGAGACGCAGACACTTACCGGCATGTTGTTACCGCTGGCCCACTCTATCCGCTCAATTCCTTAATGTTGCATGGAATGATCTTTGCCCAGTATGCGCATGACTTGAGCACGGACCCCGATAATGATTTCCCCAATGAAGTTCACTCTTATTTTGGCTCTGGGACCCAGTTACAGGAAATGTACATTACACCTTCGCTGCTCTCATCTGCGGACTGGGACGTTCTCGCGGAAGCCGCCAAATGGTCGCGCGCAAACGCGGACGTTCTACGCGACACGCACTGGGTCGGCGGCGATCCCGCATGGTTGGAGGTCTATGGATGGGCCGCGTGGACACCACACAAAGCAATTCTCACTTTGCGCAATCCGAGTGACAAACCGCAAGACATAAATATCGATATACAGAATGCATTTGAGCTCCCTGATGGCGCTCCTAAGAGATACTCCGCTAGAAGCCCATGGCGCGTAGACAGCGAGCAAGACCCAATTACATTGGAAGCCAACAGGGTCTACACATTTCATCTGATCCCGTTTGAAGTGCTAACGCTGGAAGCCACACCGGAATAAAAATATCGTTGAAAAAGGTTTGGTGCGAAAGGGGGGACTTGAACCCCCACGGTGTTACCCGCCAGATCCTAAGTCTGGTGCGTCTGCCAATTCCGCCACTTTCGCATGGAACGCAATCAAAACACTTGCCTGTTCCATTCAGGGTCTGCTGAGAGAACCCCCATTGCCTTTGTATTGTAGCGTATGTAAACGCAAGGTTCTTCGCCGGAGTTTACCTGAGCGAAGCCGAAAGGTTCCGGGACGACGATCTGCTGCCTGCACCTATCCGCGCAATATCTCGGATCGACGAAGACCCCTGAACGAGCGAGTGGAAGTGCAACCCATGGCTGCTACCCAGGTTCTTATTGCGTGGGGGGTAATTCCATGGCGACAAAGAAAACCGCAACAAAATCGGCAAAGGGAAAAGCAGGCGTTCGTACGAGTGCCCCCCAAAAGACCAGCTCCTCTCGCAAGTATTCTCCGAGCGCGTCGAGAAATGTAGAAGCAGAAATGAAAGCGATGAAGCAGGGGAAGCTGAAAAGTGGTCGTAGTAATAAGAAGGTGACGGACCCGAGGCAGGCCATCGCCATCGGACTGTCCGAGGCCCGCAAGGAAGGCAAGAAAGTCCCACCCGCAAAATAACGGTCGTCGTAAATCGAACGCAGGACTTATTTATTTAAGTTTAACGTTTGGCCTCGCGCCTGGTAGGCAGTCACAGGCAATACGCGTGAAATGGAAGCGGGCAAATCGCGGTGCACCGCAAACGGGCTTAGCGGGGCGTGAACAGCCAGATTTTTACGCCGCCCAAAAACGCTCGCCCGGGCATACGAACTCCGATGATCTCGTCATACCCAGTGTTGCTGATATTGGTCATTTGCAAGAAAGGCTGCACACGGCCAAGTTCATGCACCAGCGAGCAGTCCCAAACCGGATAGGCCGTCTGCTGAAAACGCTGCTGTACTTCGACCCGCGTGTTGACCATCACCCAACGACCGGCGCTGGCATACCAGTTGAAGACCGCATTGTGGACCGGGTAATTGAATACATACTCCGACTGGAGGCCGTGCAGCACGCTCTGCGCGCCGTCGAGCCACGTCCACGAAAGGTTCAACTGCTGGCCCTGGTTGACGTGCCAGATCAGTGAAGCCTCCGTTCCCGCGAATGTCAGCCCGTTTAGATTCATCGCGTGCCACAGCGCCGTGGGCGAGGTCCGCACATAATCGATGAAGTTCGTCTGAGGAGAATAGAACCCTGTCGCGGACACGCCAATGGAATTGCGCGGATACCAGTCGAAGCCGCCTTCATAGTTCCACGCCGACTCTGGCTTCAGGTTTGCATTGCCCACTGTTGTCGGATCACTGTAGTAAAGATCGACGTAGGTGGGCAACCGAAATCCATAGCCTGCGGAGGCGCGCGCCTTCAGCATCGGGCGAAGCCAGTAGGCCGCCGCCGCCGTGGGACTGAAGACGTCATACCCGCCGCTGATGATCTCTTCGCGCCCGCCTAGCGATAGCGTCGCGCGCTTCCCAGCGCGTGAGTCGAGATCGACGTAACCCGCGCCCCAGTTGCGCGCGTGGATTCCTAGATTGTTGCTATGGATGGAGTCTCCGTCGAAGTCGAGTCCATAGTAGATTCCGTTGTTGCCACTCCACGTCTCCTGTCGCCGTGCAATGGCCTGCCAGCTTGTGGTGATGTGGTTGTTCGCGTAGACCGACGGATCGTTGCGCAGCAGGATGAAGTTGTCCGTGTGGCGGCGATACGCATATCCGACGTTTGTTTTTGCGCCAAGCCCCTGCTGGATGGAACTAAACCATCCCTTCGTCCGCTCAAAGGAAGGATAGTTGCCATAAAAATTGTTGGCCCCGAACGGCGTGTCGCTGCCGCCCAGCAGAATGTCCGTCACTCCCAGCGGCGAAGTCAGCCAGCTTTCCGAGTCGGCGCTTTCATTGCGATAGTCGCGGTCATACATAAATCCGGAAGAATAATCGCGGTGTCCGGCGAACTGCTGCGCCCAGTTTCGATGCACAAAGTTGCCGACGAAAGTCTGCTGATTTTCTCCAAAACTGCCCGCGCCAGCCGACACCCACAGCGACTTCAAACTTGGCCGCTGCGTAACAAAATCCACCACGCCGCCCAGCGCATCCGCCCCGTACAGCGTCGATCCCGCGCCATGCAGCACTTCAATGTTGGCCATCGCATTCAGCGGCACCGGCAGGTCGAGATTGTTGTGCGCCGTCTCCGGGTCGTTGACCCTGAAGCCATCGACCAACACCAGCGTCTGCTCGAACGATGTGCCTCGAATCGACAGGTCCGCCGGATACCCCCCGGCCCCGCGCTGATTGATCTGCACCGAAGAGTCCGTGCGCAGATAATCTTCCACTGTATTGAAAGCGAGCGGGTGCTCCTGCGTGTCCATCACTACGACGGAACGGGCCGACTCACCCAGCAACACCGGATTAGGGTCGCCCAGCACGGTAACGGTGGTCCGCACCGGAGCAATGTTGCTCAGTCCCGCCTGCGCAGCCGAAGGCGCGGAGGGCATTGACCGAACGTCCGGTGCATCCTGTGCGCTCAAGGCACACACACAAGCCAGAAAGAACGCGGGCAAAAATTTGCCCTTCACGCAAAGATGCATTTTTTTTGAGTTATAGCAGTTCTCCAGATGCCATAGAGTGAGAACGTCATCCTGAGCGAAGCGAAGGATCCCCGTATTACGGAGGGATGCCAATACAGAGGTACTTCGCTCAGGATGACGAGCTTTCTTGCACCCGCACTCTACACCAATAGGAGAACCGCTATAGGACTTTCCCTTCGGAATGCTTCCATTCTCTCAGGAAAAAGCATGGAACAGAATTGTTCCACGTGAAACTGCTACGCAATTGGCGTGCCAATCGCATGGATCACATACAGAAGGGCCAAGCCAAGGTCCTTCTATGCATTCAAAGCAAAGTAGGGTGGGAGGAAGAACATCGTTGCATCGACCGCGCTCTCATGGGTAGAAGCTGTCCAGTCCCACCCTTCGCGCAACGGCATCGCGAAGGATGGAGCACCCGGCCCGCAAGGAAGGCAAGAAAGTCCCACCCGCGAAAAAGCGGTCGTCGTAAATTATTTCAATCTACTCGAGCCTATTTTTTAGAGGGCTGAACTATTCCTTTTGCGTCAATTTCCATCCGTACACTTTTGTCTACTCGAAGGAAAAGTGTGCTGGGATCATGCATGCCCCAGGCCACGTAGGGGATATTGAACTTCGCCGTTGCCATCACTACTTTGTCCGTCGTGTTTACCTGGAAATCAAGCTGAAGCGGGTGGTCTGCTCCGTATAGCTGAAAAATTCCATTCACCGTGAGATTGGAACCACCGCTTGCATGGAACGAACCGGCGACATGCGTGGGCTGGAAGGTGGCTGTGGGGTACTCGGCTGTCTTTAGAATAGACTTCTTCATACGTCCGTCGCGAGTGTTGTCGCCGCTCTGACCAGAATTTTCATTCACCGTGAACAAACCCGAAGCAGCGCCAGTCTGCGTGTTGAACGTCATCGCGCCGGAGTTAAGTTGAAAAGTCCCATGCACCGTATGCAGAACAGCCGGTAGGGTCCAAAGGATTTTTGTCTGCACAGGGTCAAGCTGCACAGTCACATTCTGTCCGGAAGCAACCCAGGTCATCGACACCGGCACGCAAAGCAGAGCGGACAATGCGATCTTTCTTTTCATGAATGCCGTTCTCATGCAGTCACCAGATTCCATCCGAAACTCGTCAAGCTGACGGGAGAAACGCTTAACGGCGAGCGAGTCCCAAGATGCACCGCCATCAATTGAGCGAACAAAGAAGAGTCCTGCTGACATGCATGGATAATTCGACTTTGCAGTTGAGGATGACGTCCTAGAAAAACCATCAGTTGCGACATCAGAAAGGGCATCCGGCAAATTTCCCTATTTCTACTCTCATAGAGCGAGAGATGGCCCTGTGGCAGCGCTTCGCCCAATGCCAGCGCCTGTTTGAACGCCAGCGCCATCCCTTCTCCCGTGACCGCGTCGATGGACCCGGCTGCTTCTCCAATCAGGGCGACAGAGCCACGCGTGACATGCGGTAATCTCCGGCAGATGGTCATCGCACCGCGTTCATGCGTGACATACTCACGTCCAGCCAATCGCTCTGCAAGTGAAGGAAATATTTGCGCCAGATGCGACATGCGGTTCTGTTTCTGTTCCATCACCAGCGCCACGCAGACCTCATGTTCGCTGGTGGGTGTTACATAGGCTTGACCCTCGGGCGCCCAATATATTTCCACGCAATCTGTCCACGGCGCAACGCGAAAATGCTGGCGATACCCATAGCGCTGCGAAAGATGCGGATGGTCGAGCTGGGCAAAGTGGCGAACGCGGGAGCGCTGCCCGTCCGCGCCAATGATCCAGCGAGCCGTCCACTCCACTCCGTTCGCTGCAACCTTCCCGTGGCCGAGGACATCGACACGCGTGCCCCACTGCATCTCCACTCCCAAAGAAGCTGCATGTTCGACCAGTACACCATGCAGAATTGTGCGACGAACACCGAGCCCCTTACCCTGCGCAAAGCGTGCGGATGTAGCGGAGTTTTCCGTGCGAAAACATATTCCGTGAAACTGGTGGCCTTTCTCAACTGGAACCTGAATTCCCAACCGATTGAGCGCCGCCATTGCGTCCGGCATTAGCCCCTCACCGCAAGCTTTGTCGATGGAAGGTTGCGCTGCATCGGCAATGACCACATTCATCCCAGCCCGACGCAAAGAAATAGCAGCTGCAAGCCCAGCAGGCCCTCCGCCCACAACAAATGCATCTGTAGATTTATTAGGAGACAACAATTATCCGCTCTTTTAATTTTTGGGCAAAAAATGCGTTCGAACTGGTCTGAATGGTTTGTGGGAGCAACAACCGCACTTATGTAAGGGTGTAGTTATGTTTAACGTTTTGTATTGCGGTTTGTTAGCTTGCCATCTGCAATGAGCGTGGAATTCAGACCCGTGAATGCTCCTCACGCCACAAACACAATTTAGCCGACGCGCCATAGGCTTGCGTGAAAAGAAGCGTTTTCCCTGTATGAATTTTCCTTTGAATGATTCAATTTTCTTAGAAACAGTCTAAAAATAAACTTTGCACCCGAAAACAGAAATCACGTCGGAGCCAAGAATCCAGCCGCCTATTCTCAGTCAATTTTGGATCTCCTCAACGCGCTGTTGTGCCTGTGGCCTACGGAGTTTAACTGGCAGTACCACCAACTCCACTGCAAAAAATACACAGTAGGCGGCCAGAATCAGAACGCTAAATCTCTCACCATAAATCGCGCCCATCAGCAGCAGCACGACAAAGGCTGTGGACAGCATGGCGAAGCCACGCAGGGATTCCTGCTGCGGTTTATTGCCGCGCAGCCGCTGTGCCAGACGCGTTTCTAAAAACCCAAGAGCCAGCGCATGTATGGAGACAAAAAAGCAGAGCCGCTCAATAGAAATGGAGGGAGACACAAAAAGAAAAACTCCAACGAAGACGCCTGCCACAGCCAGCACAACAAAGAACCAGGCGATGGCTTCGCGGTCCAGAAAGGCTCCCAGTGCCGCACCGCTTTCGACCAGAGCTGCCAGCGTAACAAAGAACCCGGTAATCATCAAAAGAAAAATTCCCGCAAATGTTCCGATCAGGAGATTGCGCATCAACCACTCTAGCAGGAACAACAAAATCGCCAGTATTATCAGCAGCCCGGCGTGAAGCCAGAAAAGCCAGCGATGTCGCGCAACACCTTTCGCGACGCTTCGTGCCATGGTTA
>JAJYGR010000312.1 GCA_021790655.1 Acidobacteriota bacterium
GTCAATCCAGTATCCAGAATGTCTTCCACCAGAATTACATTGCGGTCCTCTATTGGATGATCCAGGTCCTTGAGAAGCCGTACCGCGCCGCTCGAACGATTGGATTTTCCGTAACTGGATACCGCGACAAAGTCGAAGGTACAGTCGACCGTAATGGCGCGCGCCAAGTCGGCAAGGAAGATGGCCGCGCCCTTAAGAACGCCAATCAGCACAATCGTCTGCTCTGCAAAGTCGCGGCTGATGTCCGCTCCCATCTCGGTAACGCGCCGTTGGATCTGTTCGCGAGTAAGGAAACGTTCCAGGTCTCGATTATCAGTCGGATTCATCGTTGCTCATGGATGCCGCTTGAAAGATCATGTATGGGTTGGACGATATTGATCATAGTGAGTGAGCCGGGAGGAATGAAAGCATAAGGCCATGCGGTCGCATATACTTAGTACACAGGTAAATCTGCCGCATGTATCCATTTATCCACATTGGTCACTTCGAAATCGGCACCTTCGGGCTCATGCTTTGGCTGGCGGCAGTGTCTGGCTGCTGGGTGCTCTACAAGAATTTTCAACGCAAGGGCGTCAAGGCCGATGCCATCAACGTGACCGCGCTGGCAACAGTTGCAGGAATTGTGGGAGCGAAGTTGTGGCACGCCTTTGAGTCGCCGCACCTGCTCATGCAGGTTCCGATGCAACTCCTGTTGGATCGCGCCGGATTCGCATGGTTTGGCGGCCTGGTCGGCGCCATCTTGGTATTGATGTGGCAGGGACGCGTTGCTAAAATTGGTGCGCTCGGCATGCTGGATCTCGCAGCGCCTGCGGCCGCTATCGGCTATGGGGTCGGACGTTTAGGGTGTCTGCTTTCAGGCGACGGAGATTATGGCACACCCACCTCGCTGCCGTGGGGAGTCAGTTTCCCCAACGGGCTGGTGCCAACCATGCAGCGTGTCCATCCAACACCAGTCTATGAATTGATTGCAGCCTTTCTGATCGCCGCCTATCTATGGCAGCGCGGCAGGGTGGATAAACCCCTGGGCCAGATCACAGGAGAGTATTTGATATGGAGTGGACTGGCGCGCTTTCTGGTCGAGTTCATCCGCATTAATCCGCGCATCTACTTTGGCATGAGCAATGCGCAGATTGCCAGTATAGGTTCCATGGTCGCGGGCGCGGTCTTAGTCGCGTGGGCCCAGCGTCACCCGCGCACGCAGGCACAGATTCGTTCTCGCAAGCCTGTCGCGCGTGCGGTTTCTGGATAATCTCCTCTACAGCTTCTTCAAAAATTCTTTCACCCTCTCCAGCTCAGGAAACATTTTTTCATCACGCTGAAATTCGCTGGAGTGGACGCAGCGTCTGCCCGCCTTGACTTGCACCGGATGCTTTAAGTGCAGCATCTCGTGGAACAGCAGATATTCAATTGCAAAGCGTGGTGTTTCCGGTCGGTCAAACACGCGGCTGACGACGATGGTGTTGTGAACAGCGTCATAATGGCCCAGGAGTCGGCGCGCGGAGTGCGCGCTCCATGTGAGCACGGGCCTTCCCAGCAGGCCGTGGAAGAATTGTCGATTGAGTTGCTCGAAGATCTGTTCCAGGTCGTAATGATGTCCCTGCGCCGTCGATACATTTTTTCTGCCCCGGCTGCGGCGGACCTGTTCAGCGCGGCGGGTGACGGCTTCGCTGCCAAGATGTCGTCGATAGCGGTTGGCATGCGCCGCGTCAATCGGCTTGCGGTACAGTTTGGCCAGCAGGATATGCGCAATGGCGCGTATGACACTCTCCGGCGACCCCTCCAGCATGTCCGACAGACGTACCAGCGCCTTGCCCTCACGCAATCGAATTGTGGTGTTGACTCCCGTAAAGGGGTAGAAGCGCACATCGAAGATCGGCATGGGCGCACGCGGACGCAGACGCCGATACTCCGTCGCAAAAATGTCCTTCAGACTGAAGGCCGTTGTTGTGGGCTCGGACTCCAGCATGGGAAGGAGTGCTGGTTGTGATACAGGCAAGGTCAGGTTTCCACTCCGTGGTTGTTCTGGATCTATTGTAGTGAATGCGGGCACCCCCATGTTCGGGCGCCGCGGCGACACAACATGGGTCTTTTGCTTCGTTCTCAGATGGGTCGCAAGGAACGCGGCGCATCTGGGAACCCGAGTTCTTCCTTTGAACCTTATTTCCTCAGTGCCCTCAGACGTTGCCGCGTCTGCGCCTCTTCGTCGGGAAATTGTCCATTCGCGGCGGCCAAAAATTTCTGATAATAGGGGACTGCTTCCCTGGTTTTGTGGAGATGGTCCAGCGCGGTTGCCCGCAGGAAAAGCGTCGCTGGGCTTTCAGGCAGGTATTGCGCGCGCTGATCCAGTGCACTGAGGACCAGGATGTATTGCTGGTTCTGCGACGCAGCGAAGGCCAGGCTGCCCCAGGCGTCTTCCTGCTTCGGTTGAATGTCGAGTGAATGTTGCAGCGTCTCGACTGCCTGGGACCACTTCTGTTCGCGAATGAAATTTTCTCCACTCGCTGTCAGCAGGTCCGGGTCGTTGGGACTGGCAGCTATCAATTGTTGGTACAGCGGGTCAGCCTTGGCTGCTTCTCCAGTGCTGCTGTAAAGGTCCGCGAGCATGCGCGTGACCGCTGGCTGGTTCGGATTTTGCCGATGCAAGGTTTCCAACTGCGCAAGGGCGGCTTGATTTTTTCCTTGCCCCGCGAGGGCAGTCGCGGACTGCGCCAGCAGCGTTGGATCGTTCGGTTCCTGCTGCAATGCTTGCTGTAAATACGGCTCAGCCTCGGCAAACTTTCCCTGACGGATCAAAATACGAGCCACGCCTTCCTCAGCCTGGATTGACTTAGGGTCCTGCATGAGCGCTTTTTTATATTCGTTCACTGCACCATCCTGCTCGCCTTGCTCCTCGGCAAGGCGAGCGGCCAGCAGAGTATCGTCGAGTTGCTCCGGCGAAAGTTTCAAAGCAGCGATCAAGGCGTCACTGGCGCCTGCAGGATCGTGCAACTGCGCATCTACCCGGGCCAGTGTACGCGCCACCGCAGCGATAGCCTGCCGAGGATCTCCGCTTGCCGGTTGCAGCGCTGCAGCCAGTTCCAGTTCATGGCGAGACTGTTTCCAATGGCCCTGTGCTGCCAGTAGACTGCCCAGCGCTGCGTGCGATTCAAATTGTTGTGGGTTCGCAGCGTTCGCTTTGCGAAAATCTTTCTCGGCAGTGTCGAGATGATTCTGCGCCTGCTCCACATAGCCCCGATCAAAGAGGTAGCGAGCGGAGGCCTTGGTCCCCGCAGGCTCTTTGGCAAGGGCATCGTTCAGCAGTGGAAGGGCCTTGCCGTAATCGCTCCGCATAATGGCGTCTTCCGCTTTCGAGGCAAGCACTGCGGCCTGGGATGATGGACTCTTGGATGACTGTGAAGGGTCCTCATCCGGCACCGAGGTGCCCGCCGGAAGTGTGGGTATCTGCGCATAGACCCAGCCCGTAGCCTGGAATAGAGAAAAAATAAAAACACATCGCAATAATTGGCGCATGTTACTCTCCCATCGCCGTTCTTACATACTTCGCCAAGACGGGTTGCAGAATGGGCGCCAGCCATTGTCCGGTATGGGATTGTGGGACGGCCGCGATCTGTTCCGGCGTTCCTGTGGCGACAATCTCGCCGCCGCGCGAGCCACCCTCCGGGCCAAGATCGATCACCCAGTCGGCGGCCTTCAGCACGTCGAGGTTATGTTCAATCACCAGCAGAGAGCCGCCGCCGTCGATGAGCTGGCGCAGCGCGGAAAGCAACTTGCTGACGTCGTCGAAATGCAGGCCTGTGGTCGGTTCGTCCAAAATATACAGCAACCGATTTTTTGCGCGTTTGCTGGCAGACTGGCCTCCCGCAGGCCGCGCGTTGGCCAGATGTGCGGCCAGCTTGACGCGTTGGGCTTCGCCGCCGGAAAGCGTGGTTGCAGATTGCCCCAGCCGCACATACCCAAGGCCAACATCGTCCAGCACACGCAGTCGATCCTGGATCTTGATGTGGCCCGCGAAAAAATGAATGGCTTCCTTGACGGTCATGTTCAGCACGTCGTGAACGTTCCTGCCCTTGTACCGGACTTCGAGAACGCCAGCTTTGAAGCGCGTTCCATTGCATTCCTCGCAAGGCAGTTCGACGTCGGCCAGAAACTGCATTTCCACAGTTACGGTTCCATCGCCCTGACAGACATCGCAGCGACCGCCCTGCACATTGAACGAGAAAAATCCTGGAGTGTAACCGCGCCGCCTGGCATCGGGCAGGGAAGCGAAGAGTTCGCGAATGCCATCGAGCGCCTTCAGATAGGTGACGGGATTCGAGCGCGGAGTGCGTCCAATCGGCGATTGATCGACCAGCACCACGCCATTCAAATATTGTGCGCCGTCGAGCGTGTCATAAAGATGCGTCGGGTTGGCGATGTCTCTTTCGCCCAGCGCGTGCGCCAGCGCCCGGTACAGCACATCATGCACCAGCGTCGATTTTCCAGAACCGGAGACGCCAGTGATGCAGGTCAACATGCCCAGCGGGATTTCGCAGTCTACGGATTTCAGATTGTGCGCCCGCGCGCCTGTCAGCCGCAACCATTCTTTACCCGGCGAGCGTCGCCGCATCGGAACAGGAATCGAAAGCTGCCCGCGCAGATATTTCCCAGTCAGCGAATCTGGAGACTGTATCAACTCCTTCAGCGTGCCAGAGGCAAGCAGCTTGCCCCCCAACTCGCCCGCGCCGGGTCCCATGTCAAGCAGGTAATCGGCGGCGCGAATAATGTCCACGTCGTGCTCGACGACCAGCATGGTGTTGCCGAGATCGCGCAGGCCCTCGAGAATGCGAATCAGCCGACCGGTATCGCGAGGATGAAGGCCGATGGAAGGCTCATCCAGCACATACATCGCGCCCACCAGTTGCGAGCCGAGCGAAGTCGCCAGTTGCACGCGTTGCGCCTCGCCGCCGGAGAGTGTGGACGAAAGCCGATCGAGCGAGAGATAGTCGAGGCCGACCTCATTCAAGAAGCGCAGACGTTGGCGCACCTCTTCCAGAATGCGCCCGGCAATTTCCATCTGTGCCGGGCTAAGTCGCAACTGGGAAAAAAATGTTTGTGCTTCGCCAACCGTCATTGCTGCAACTTCACAAATGTCCAGGCCATCGATTTTTACAGCGCGGGCCTCGGCGCGCAGGCGCTTGCCTTTGCACTCCGGGCACAGCGCGTAGCCGCGATATTTGCTGAGAAACACGCGAACGTACAGCTTGTACTTCTTGCGTTCGAGATGCGCGAAGAACCCATGCACTCCGGGAAAAGAGCCTTCGCCGTCTAGGACGAAATTTTGCTGTGCCTGAGTCAGGTCCTTCCAGGGCACGTCGAATGGAATATTTTTATCTTTCGCCGCGCGCCGCAGTTCGCCAAACATAGGGCGATACTTTGGCCGCACCCAGGGATCGATCGCGCCATCGTTGAGCGTGCGCGTTTTGTCGGGAATGATCCGGTCGAGATCGAAGTCGATGGTATTGCCGAAGCCTTCACAACGCGGACAGGCGCCGAATGGATTGTTGAAGGAAAACAGCGGCGGCTCCGGCTCACGATACGCGCAATTGCATTGCTTGCAGGCATACGCGCCGGAGAAGCGGAGTATCTGTCGGCCCGTCGTCGGCGCAGAGCCATTGTCCGCGGCGCGCGGAACAACTTCAAAAATTACTTCTCCGCTTTCGCGATAGCCCGTTTCGGCGGCATCGACGATGCGTGTGCGCGCGTCTGGAGACACAACGATCCGGTCGATCAGGATGAAAAAAGGCTGTGAAAAATCCAGCTCCAGCAAAGATTCCGGCGTGGAAAATTCATAGATTTTCCCATTCTGATATAGACGGTTGAAGCCGCGCTGACGCAACTCCCCAAGCCGCTGCCTGCGCGGGTCCATCGGAACTGGGTTTACCGAAACTTCGTCTGGAACATACTCGGTCGCGTAGCGATTGATTTTGGCAGCCGTTCGTGAGGCTTCCCGTAATGCGATCTCGGCAGCCGCCGCCTTCGTGATCGGCTTACCATCTTTTTTCACTGGCTTGTTCGAGCTTTTTTTAACGGCTGTTTTTTTCGCAATCTTCTTTTTGGCTGAAGGAGTTTTATTTTCTTCGCCGACCTCCGACATCACAACGGGAAACAACGCCAGCAATCGCGTCTGCTCCGGTAATGCGAGTACTGCCGCGGCGATTTCATCCATGCTGTCGCGTTTGACGATGCCGTCGCAGGTCAGGCAAATCATCGTTCCGCAACGCGCGTACAGCAGTCGCAGATAGTCGTAGATTTCTGTCGCCGTCGCCACAGTCGAACGCGGATTCCGCGTCGTATTTTTCTGCTTGATGGCGATGGCAGGCGCGAGGCCATCGATGCGATCTACGTCCGGCTTCTCCATGCGCTCCAGAAATTGCCGTGCATAGGCAGACAAGGACTCAACGTATCGCCGCTGGCCTTCTGCGTAAATGGTGTCGAAGGCAAGCGAGGATTTCCCGGAGCCAGAGACGCCAGTAACGACCGTCAGCAAGCCGTGCGGAATCTCAAAGTCGATGTTCTTCAGGTTGTGAACGCGCGCGCCGCGAACGGTGATGCGATCCATCGGGTAAGGGCACCTACAAGGGGCTGGCAGCGCGCGAAAAAGCACATTGCCGCATCTTTTAGTTTACAGGGTGGGGGAGAATAGTATCTGATCCGCTTAGAAAGGAATAGATGATGACCGATCTCTTGCAAGCAGCTCAAAATTCCCATTCGAGCTAGGTCATGTGCGCCACTTAGGAGAAACAATGAAAAAAGACGCGACGACAAATATTTTGCTGTTGATTATTGCGATTGCGCTGATTGCTATCGCTCTGCGACCGTACATAAGCCCGCGCGCTGCACACGCGCAGATCGCGCAGGCGCCGAACACTGCGGGGGACCCGCTTTATATCGAACCGGGTACAGTTATGCTGCGTTCCACGGATGGCAATACACAGGTCTTCGGAAAAATGGTCGTGGACATGCAGAGTGGCAGCATCTGGGGATTTCCTACGCTGACGGGCCAGCCGTATCCCGTCGATATTTCGACGGCAAAGCCACCGGTCTCGCATCCGATGTACCTGGGCAGGTTCGCGTTTGAGGACATTGACAGATAGCCTCGACAGAGGAATGCTGCGTCAGGTTCACTTCAGTCTGCAAACAACGATTTTGGCGCGCGAAAAACCTCCAGCAGCAGCAGGCATGCGCCGATAACGATGCAGGAATCGGCTATGTTGAAGTCCGGATAGTGGTAGCCGAAGATATTGAAGGCGAGAAAGTCGATGACGTAGCGATAGGCCAGCCGGTCGTAGAGATTTCCCGCCGCTCCGCCGAGAATCATCGCCAGCGCGATACTTGTGGTGTTGATCGCGCGGCCAACTTTCCAGAGGACAGCCAGCACAATCACAATAGCAATCGCTGAAAAAGCAATCAGCATCAGTCGGACTTTATCTGGTGAAGGGGTGTCGGCGAACAGGCTGAAGGCCGCACCATTATTGTAGACATGCGTCAGGCGGAAGAAGCGCGGGATGATTGCGATGTCCTGTCCCGACGGAATATGCGCGATGATCCAGAGCTTGCTCAGGCGGTCTGCGATGAAGACGAGCAGGGAGATGATCAATAAAAGTTTCCGATGCGCACCGCGCGTTGCAACGGTACTCACTGGATGACTCCAGAAACGCCGATGGCCTCGAGCGCCACGACACAGCGCTCGCAGACCGTAGGCCATTGCTGATTTTCGCCAACATGCGTGGAGTAGTTCCAGCAGCGCGCACACTTGGTTCCGTCTGCGGGCAGGGTTGTGACTTGCAGCACATCCGCGCCGTTCGCGGCCAACGCCAACTCCACCTGCGACACATTGAAAAGTTCTTTCAGGCTGGATTCGTAAGCTTGCAAGAGTTCATGCAGATCGGACCCTGAAGAAATTAAAACTTTAGCGTCAAGTGCTTTACCGATCCGCTTTTCCTTTCGAGCTTCTTCGAGTTTTTTGAGAACCTCATCGCGTACTCTAAACAAATTCTGCCATTCTCCCTCGAAGTCTGCTGGTAGAACTTCAAGCCAGTCTTTTTCTGAAACGATTTCTTCCGGCCGTGGAAAGAGCGCCAAATGCACACTCGGTTCACGGCCTTTCACTGTAGGTAGATATGTCCATACCTCCTCGGCAGTGAAACTTAAATACGGCGCGGTCAGCCGGACCAGCGCTTCCGTAATGCGCCAGATCGCGGTCTGCGCGGAGCGTCGCGCGGGATCGTTGGGCGCAAAAATGTACAAACGATCTTTGAGCAGATCGAGATACGTCGCACTCAGGTCGGCGGTACAAAATTCATTCACAGCGTGATAGACGCGGTGGAACTCCATCTCGTCGTACCAGCACGAAACTTTTCTCGTCAGCTCGGCGGTACGCGCCAGCATGTATCGGTCAAGGGGCAGCAGTTGTTCAAACGGCAGGGCATCCGTGGCGGGGTTGAAATCGCCAAGATTGCCCAACAGGAAGCGAAACGTATTGCGCAGCTTGCGGTAGATATCTTCTGCAAGACGCTTCATCAGCGGAACACTGGCGACGACGTCCTCGCGGAAATCGACGGAGGCGACCCACAGGCGAATGATATCGCCACCGAACTGCTCGGCCACCTGGACGGGGTCGACACCGCCGCCGAGAGATTTCGAGAGCGCGCGCCCCTGCTCGTCGAGCGTCCAGCCGCACGTGGCTGCGCTGCGATACGGCGCGGAATTTTTTACGCCGATGGCGCACAACATCGAGGATTGGAACCAGCCGCGATGCTGGTCGCCGCCTTCAAGATATAAATCCGCTGGCCAGGGAAGGCCAAATCCGGCTTGCTCTCCGAGCACTGCGGCTTGGCTCGCGCCGGACTCGAACCAGACGTCGAGAATGTCCATCTCTTTGGTGAATTGATGGCTGCCGCAGTTGGGCGCGGCGCAGATTGTTCCGGCCAAGAGAATGTCATGCGCTTCGTGGACATACCACCCGTCTGCGCCCTCTTTTTGGAACAACTCGACCACGCGGCGATTGGCTGTGGGATCGAGCAAAGGCCGGTGGCACTTCTGGCACAAAAAGACGGCGATGGGCACGCCCCAGATACGCTGTCGGGAGATGCACCAGTCGGGCCGCATGGCGATCATGTTGGAGATGCGTTCCTGCCCCCAGCTCGGGTCCCAGCGGACGTTTTTTACTTCTTCCAGAGCGCGCTCGCGGAAGGTCGTCGTTGTACCGTCGGCATTTTGCATCGGCGTTTCCATGCCGATGAACCACTGCTCTGTAGCGCGGAAGATGACGGGATTATGGCAGCGCCAGCAATGTGGGTAGGAGTGTTGAATGTCGATGCGGGCCAGCAGCGCGCCGCGCCACTTCAGCAACTCGATGATCGGTTCGTTCGCGTCGTGAATCTTCATGCCGTCGTATTCCGGCAGGCCGTTGCGCAGGCGACCTTCTCCATCGACGTTGCATGTCTGGTCCAGGCCGTAGCGCGCGCCGGTATAGAAGTCGTCTGCGCCGTGCGAGGGTGCCGTATGGACCGCGCCAGTGCCTTGGTCGGCGGTGACATAGTCGGCCAGCACGCCGAGAATGCTGCGGTCTAAAAATGGATGTTGAAAGGTAGAGTGTTCCAGTTTTCGTCCATAAAAGCGTGCAATCTCTTTCGCATTTGCAAGCCCGCATACTTCGGCAACAGACTGCGCCAGCGATTCGGCAACGATATAAACCTTGCCGTCGGACTCCAGGGCAACATATTCAAAGTCAGGGTGAAACGCTACCGCAAGCGATGCTGGCAGCGTCCACGGGGTAGTTGTCCAGATGATAGTGTTGACCTGCTTGCCAGCCAGCGCCGCGTCGAGCTGGGCTGGATCGCTAGTTAGGGAGTAGCGCACGTACACACTGGGGCTAGTATGCATTTCGTACTCGACCTCGGCCTCGGCCAGGGCCGTGCGGTCGTGGATGCACCAGTAAACCGGGCGCAGTCCTTTGTAAACGAAGCCGCGCTCCAGAAATTCAAAGAAAGTTTCGACGATGCGTGCCTCATAGGATTTCGTCATCGTCGAATAGGGTTCGTTGAACTGGCCCAGCACCC
>JAJYGR010000027.1 GCA_021790655.1 Acidobacteriota bacterium
CTCACAACCGCTTCCCTGGCTCCTTTGGCTTTTGCAACTCGGCCCGCGCCGCCCTTGGGAGTGCAGCTTTATACCGTCCGCAAACAGGTCGATGCCAATCTGGCCGGAACGCTGGCTGCGATACGAAAGATTGGCTATCGCACCGTGGAAACCTACACCTCGCAGGCCAACAAGATGACCGCACAGGAGCTGCGAAAAGCCATCCAGGACGCAGGTTTAACTGTGCCGAGCGGACATTTTAGCTACGACGGGTTCGACACCAAGTTCGATTATGCCAAGCAGCTCGGGCTTGAGTTTGTGGTGTGCTCTTCAGTGCCAAAGTCGATTGGCAATTCGTTGGATGGGTTCAAACGCGCCGCCGAGCAGTACAACACATGGGGCGCCAAGGCCAAACAAATGGGCATGCAGTTTGCGTTTCATAACCATAATTCGGAATTCCAGAGCTTTAACGGAACGACCGGCTTCGATGAACTGATGAAAGAAACGGACCCCGCGCTGGTGCAGTGGCAGATGGATTGTTACTGGGTGGCCGAGGCGGGCCAGAGTCCTGTCGCCATGCTGCACAAATATGGCCACCGCATTACAACACTCCACTTAAAAGACCGGAAAGCAGGCGCGAAACCCTCCGTGGAACTGAATGCTAAGGCGCAACATTTTACTGAGATCGGAAATGGAACTCTGGATTGGAAAAAGATTCTACGGCTAGCGGAAAAGCAGAGTGTGCGCTACATGTTCGTAGAACAGGACACAACCGAGCGTCCACCTATCGAAAGCCTGCAAATCAGTTACGACAATTTACAAAAGCTTCTAAGCTAGGGGGTGTCTCTAAAGTTCTTGCACAAAAGTGGGCGCAATCGGCGTCCTCGTCTCATGACATCGCTCCTGTCATGTTAGACACCTCTTGCCATACATAGTTTAGCGAATTAATGACTCAGTACAGTAGGTGACACGTTCGGCGCGGATGGACGGATCTTTTCTGGAGCAACAACGCCTTTCCCTTCCAGTACGCAATAAAATTGATCCACTGCAAGCCCAGCCAGGACTTCTTTCGCGCCAGAAGGCCAGAAGATTTCGACCTTGTCCACGCGATCTTTTTTACCTAGTCCAAAGTGCAGCCGAAGATCATTCTGCGAAAGATAGCTACCTCCGCTTAGCACCTCCTCTTCCTGTACAAGGTCCCCTGCTGTAAGTCGTACGCGAGTGTTCAATGCCAGGCGATTACTTTTTGTGCCCTGTAGCTCAAAGCTGATCCAGTTGTTCTTAGTTCCGCCTTCGGCCCGAAGAACCACTGGTTCCCCTTTGAGGTTTTCTATTACGAGATCCAGGCGTCCCTCGTTAAATAAGTCTCCAACCGCCAGGCCTCGGCTCACCTGTGGCACTTGAAACTCTGAACCCACAAGACGGCTGATGTCGCGAAATGTGCCGTCGTGCTGATTGTGCAGAAGGACCTTGGGTTCGCGATAACGGGTGCCGATGTCTGCGCTATCCACTTGCGGATATACGTGCCCATTGACCATAACAAAGTCGGGCCAGCCATCATTGTCGAAGTCAAAAAATGCGTCACCCCAACCCACGTAAGGAACAGAGCTTCGGGCAAAACCGGACTGCCACGACACATCCGTAAAATTCAGCTTGCCGTCATTGCGAAATAGCGCGGCATACTCCTCGCTGAAGTGGGTGATCCCAATGGAAAAGCGTCCCGTGTGGAGATAGTCGCCAAGAGCCACGCCCATATTGGCCTGTTCGTTTCCATCCTGATTTACGGCCACTCCGGACTGGTAGGCGATGTCCGTAAAATGGCCGCCACCATCATTTCGATACAGATAGTTTGGTTCGCCATCGTTCGCAACGAAAAGGTCGAGATGCCCATCATCGTTGAAATCGGACCAGACTGCGGTCAATCCAAAAAATCCCTGCGCGTCATCCACGCCTGCCTGCTTGGAGACGTCGGTAAACGTACCATTGCCGTTGTTGTGATAAAGATTGTCTGGCGATCCCTTCAGCCCGCGGGGACCGCACTGAACATCGATACCGTGGTATTTACAGGTAGGTTTCGAGCCGAAGGTTGGCAGGTCATTCAAATGAAAGTCCACATAATGCGAGACAAACAGGTCGGGCCAGCCGTCGTTGTCGTAGTCGCCAAACGCGGCGCCTGTTGCCCATGCGGTATCGCCGTCCAGACCGGCCTGCTTTGTGACGTCTGTAAATGTTCCATTGCCATTGTTGCGATAAAGGACTACGCCACCGAAACATGTCACCAGTAAGTCTGGCCAGCCATCGTTGTTGTAATCGCCAACCGCAACTCCCATTCCCCAGCAAGGATATCCAACTCCGGCCTTGTCCGTGACATCGGTAAAAGTCCCGTCATGGTTGTTGTGATAGAGCGCGCCCTTCGCTTTTTTTCCTGCAAGCTGCATCTCGACGCTGGGTGCGTTTGTGAAATAAATGTCCGGCCAGCCATCGCGGTCGTAGTCAATCAGCGCCACGCCCCCACTCATCGATTCCACAATATATTTCTGTTCTGGAGAGGAGAGATGGTTGAAATGAATTCCCGCAGACTGCGTAATGTCGACAAAATGCGGAAACTCTTCTGCGCCAGCGGTCGAGCCAGCTATAACTTGCTTGACTCGGCGTGCCGGCTTGGAATTGGATTGCGCCATTGAATTCCTCTGCATACCCACAGCGAGCAGAAGCAAACATAAAAAAACAACAGGAATTCCCAGATGTAACAGGCTCCGGCGGAACAGGCCAGACACAAACCCGAGTAGTCCCATACGACTGAAGGGCTTACTTCGCTGCATCCGCATCCTCGTTGGTGTCTTTGCCGGTTTCGACGCGCATTTGATGAAATATCTTCCTGAGTTTTTCTTTCATGTCCTTGTATTTTTGATATTGTTCGAGCTCTCGCTTCGCTTCTTCGGTCCGGCCCTGCTGGCGGTACAGCGTGCTTAGACGGAAATGCGCCGTATAGTCCGTCGGGTCAATCTGGACTGCCTTTTCCAATAGCTTTTGCGCCTGCTGCGGCTGGTTCATTGAGATAAGCACTTTGGCCAGGTCCGTATCCGCCTCTGCATCGTCCGGCTGAAGCTGCACCGCACGCGAATAGTCGGCCACTGCCTCTTTCATGTCACCGCGTTTAGCGGCAATATCTCCCAACATTAATTCGGCCTTCTCATCCGACGGATTGACAGCAAGTGCAGCTTTGAATTCGCCCTCCGCCTGCGCTTTGAGTTTTGGATCCATCGAATTGTAGAGCATCTCTCCAAGCTCAAAATGAAGTCCGGACAAATGCGGATCGAGCTGGATTGCCTGCCTGTAGTTCGCGATGGCCGCATCCTTTTCGTCGTGACGGGCCAGTTCGTGCGCCATCACCTGATGCATTTGCGCGCTGTTCGGCGCAACCATGGCGAGTGTCAGCATGGCTTGATCGGCCAGGTCGGAGTGAAGCCGATAGGCCGTATAAAGCAGGCTTACATTTGTGGGCTCCGCTTTCAGCATGGCCGCGACGACCGCCGCAGCGCTGTCGAGATCGCCGATCGAGGAATAGGAATCGATCAGGTCATTGCCGACTTCCATCTTGATTTTTTCGTCCTGTATGTGGGGAAATGCAGTTGCCAAATCCATGCGACCTTCATCTTCCTTGCCAAGCTGTGTTTCCGCCAACCCAAGCAGGGCCTGGATCTTCCATAAACCAGGCTGAAGCTTGAGAGCTGCATGAAGTTGCGGCACAGCCTGGGCATATTGACTCTGAAAAAAGAGCAACACCCCCAGATTGCCTCGGGCATCTACATTCTTCGGGTCAAGGGCGACGATCGCTTTCAGCTCCGGGAGGGCCAGTTCTGGCTTTCCCTCACTCAGGTATTTCTGTGCCAGACTGATATGTGACTGTATTTGCTCATGCTGGGTGGATTTGGTTTGCGAAAAACATGGCAGTACAGCAAGAGATGCGAAGAGCAGAGCGATCAGGAGTTTTTTTACGCGCATAACAATTAAATGATACGTGGCAGAAGCTCACTTGCACGTTGAATGAAGAAAGGACGACCATATAGCTGCATCGTTCGCCCCCCAACACTAACCTGTAATCTGAGCGGTATGCCCTGGACCAATTTTATTGTCGGGCAGCCCAAAGCTGGAATACTTGATGAAGTTGTACGCCTCCCGCGAACTTCAAAGTTGACGCTATTCCTGACATGGAACGTTTTTCCAAGAGCCAGGTTCGCCAGCAAATAATGCGGGTAATGCGGGCCATACAGTCTGTTCCTATGTACATCTCCAATAGTGACTGGCAGTGGCGCTGTGTAAGCGTTCACGTTAAACCGCTCGGCATTGTTGCGCGGAGCGGAAAGTAGGTTGCCAGTGAGATTGGATACAGATTGCCTGCCTGGGAGTAGGAGGTATTGTTGGCCATGATCGAGGTGAACGGGCTACCCGACGTCCATTCGACCGTTGGAGCCACTTGCCAGTTGTAATTAACAAATTTGCTTGAATTTCTAACAAGTTGTCCTATAAACCCTGCATATGAAATCAAGGGTTTACAGTTCACTCACCTCACATAGCGTTGCAATTATAACTGTAGTACAAAATCACCCGGAAATTACACATGTCGAGTAGTTTGCAAATCGCGGAAAATCCAGCAGACAATCTATTGCTTACGTCGCACGAGGGAGGGGCGAAAGACCCAAAACGTCACGCATAGCTGGAGGAGGCGGATTTATGTTTACTGCTGCGTTCTTTGGAAATGCGTTCGATGTGGCCACTCGCGCGCAAGGCCTGAAGTGGATCTTCGGGTAGGCCGCGTGCAGTTCTCCATGCGCGGAGCGCAGGTCGCACGTCGGTCCAGAAGGCGGAGCGCAGACACTCCTCTGCCTCTACCAGACGACACTCCTGTTGCAACACAGTAAGCTGAGCATGATCCACCAAACATGCCTTGGCGTAGAGTTCCTGCGCTGTGAGGACTGTCTGCATCATCGCCTCGATCTTGTTCTTCATGTTATGGCTCTGGTCGATGACGTAGGCCAGGGCTTTCGCTTCAGTGTGTTCCCAGTGATAGAACTGGATCTCGTGAAATATCCGGAAGACCTGATAGGGATCGATGGAGCCGAGGGTGAGATCGTCGTCGGCATAGCGGCGGTCGTTGAAGTGCAGGCCGCCAAGCATTTGCTGGTGCTGTAGCCAGGCAAGAATCTGTTCGATATTTTGCGACTGATAATGGTGGCCGGTATCGACCAGCACCAGCGCCTGCGGGCCGGCCGCGCGCGCGAACAGCAGGGCCATGCCCCAGTCGGCGATGTCGGTGTGATAGAAGGCCGGCTCAAAGGGTTTGTATTCGACCAGCATGCGCTGGCCCGGAGCGAGCGCTTCATGAGTTGCAGCGAGGCATTCGGTGAACCAGCCGATGCGATGACGGATGTTCTGCGTGCCTGGATAGTTCGATCCATCGGCAAACCATAACGAGAGATCGACATTGCCGAGTTCGCGCGCGATGGCGACGGACTCCAGAACATGGTCGAGCGCATGTTTGCGGATTGTTGCGTCGGGGTTGCCGAAGGAGCCGTACTTGTATATCTGGCTCTCGAACATGTTCGGATTGATGGCCCCAGCGCGGATGCCAAACTGCTGCGAGAGTTCTCGGACTTTTGCGACATCTTTTATGCCATGGGGAAAGTCCCATAAGACATGCAGGGCCATGCTGGGACTGGCCCCGGTAAGCTGATGGACCTGTGCGGCATCGGAGAATTTCTCTTCGAGCGTATGTGCAGCGGCGGGCTGGAGATACTTGCCGAAGCGTGTGCCCGTGTTGGTAAAGCCCCAGGAAGGGACTTCGACCTTGAAGCGGTCGAGATGTTCCCAGAGATGTTTGTGATCCGGAGTATATGTATCGCAAGTGGCGTTCATGGGCGGTCTTCCTCGATGGGGTGCGTGGCGACGGTTTGGGAAACTGGTACGGCGAGTTGTGACTGTAGAGATGTTGCCGCGAGTGCTTTCGCCCCGCGTACGACGGCATAGGCTGGAACACCTGCTTCGTTCATCTCTTTCTTTTCAAGTGCGGCCAACTGCACGGCGAAGTTGCCGAGCGTGGAGCTTTCGACGGAGCCGCAAATTACTTTCAGTCCTGTGGCCTGCTCAGTCAGGCTGTTGAGCAAAACATTTTTACTGCCGCCACCGACAACATAAAGACGATTGAAATGTTTTCCCGTCAGCATCTCCGCTTGATGGAGGACGGTAGCGTAACGCGCGGCCAGACTGTATAGAATCAGGTTGGTCATAGCGGGAGGAGATTGCAAAAGCCCCGACGGAATATGTCCCTGCCGCTGCGCGAGTTGCGCAGCAATGCGCTCAGGCATGTTTCCCGGTGCGAGTAAATTTGTGTCGTCAACGTCGAGCAAGTATTGCGGAGCGGGAAGTTTTGACGCCGCATCGATGAGGGTTTCAGAAGTCCATTGTGCTCCTGTCGCGTTCCAGCTTTCGATGCACTGCTGGAGCAGCCACAGAGCATTCACGTTGCGCAGAAAACAAATCTTGCCCCCCACGCCGCCTTCGTTGGTGAAGTTCAGCCGAGCGGCTTCCGGGCCCGCGCACGGCTGGTCGAGCAGAGTCCCAACCAGCGACCAGGTGCCGGAACTGATGTAGGCCCAGTCGCCACCTTCGGCGGGAATGCCTGCAATCGCCGAGGCGGTATCGTGGCAGGCGGGAGCAATCAATACGGCATCCTGTAGCGCGGGCAACTTGCTGAGGGGTCCTTGCAGACGTCCGACGAACGAGCCGGGCGCGACGAGCTTCGGTGCAGCCGATGGATCGAGACCGGTCGCGGCAAAGATCTCCTCGCGCCATTCGAACGCGCCACAACTTACCATCGCCGTGTGCGTCGCGTTGGTGTACTCGGCGACTGGACGCGCTCCCCAGCGATAGAGCATGTACTCGGGCAGATTCAGCCAGCGCAGATGCCGCGGAATGCCCGCCGTGCTGTCCGCATAGAGCTGGTAGAGCGTGTTGAGGGCGAGCACCTGAATTCCAGTCAGTGCGTACAGGCGTTCTGGCGAGATGCGCCGATGCACCGCTTCCATGGCTGCTCCGGTGCGGGCGTCGCGATAGCAGAAAGGATCGGCAATGGGTCGGCCTGCTTGGTCGAGGCGGACGTAATCGACCGCCCAGCCAGTAACGCCAATGGCCGCGATGCCTTCGTCGGCAATCTCCGCACAACGTCGCAGACCTTCATCGGATGCCGCACAGATGGCAGATAAGTCCCAGCGCAGATCGCCATCGCGCAGCACCGGAGCATTCGCGATGCGATAGACGAGCTGTATGCGCGGGCCGTCTCCAGCCCAACGCAGCAGGGAGACGCGGCAACTCTGTGCGCCGAGATCGACGGCGACCAATGCACGCATGTCTGCTGGACGGTTCACCGCAGAAAGGCCTCGGTCAGCCCGCCATCGACGGGAATGATGTGGCCGGTGGTGCAGCGAGCTTCAGGTCCGGCAAGAAAAAGAATGGCGCGGGCGCAATCGACAGGATCGATGGGCTGATGTGTGAGCGTGCGCTGCGCGTAGAACTCGGCCAGTAAGTTGCGCAGCTCGTCATCGCTGGCGGTCGCGTCGAACATAATATTGTATTTCGTCAGCGATGCCATGACGCGCTCGCGGGGAAACATGGTCGAACCGCGAATCACCGTCGCTGGGCTGATGCCGTTGACGCGGACCAGCGGGGCCATCGAGACGGCAAGCTCGCGAATGAGATGACTGACGGCTGCCTTGCTGACGTCATACGCTTCGCTGCCGCGCTTGGCGACGACGGCGTTGGCGGAACTGGTCAGCACCAGGCTAGCGTCCAGGCCTTGATCGCGAAAGATTTTCCCAGCCTCCTCGGCCAGAAAATAGTTGGCCGTCACGTTGACTTCCAGCGTCTTGCCCCACTGCGCCGCGGATGCCGTGTTGTCTGCCGATGCGGGAAAGAGCGCGGCGGTGTTGATCAAGAGATCGAGCCCGCCGCAGAGTGAGACAACGAGGCACAATGCCGTATGAATGGAAGCTTTCTCGGTGATGTCGAGGGCGACCGCATGCGCGGCATTGCGTCCGTGGCGCTGGCACAGCGCGGCGGCCACTTCTTCTGCAGCGGCCAGGTTTCGGTCGGCCACCGCGACAAAAGCGCCGCTGGATGCAGCCAGAAGTGCCACCTCGCGGCCAATGCCGCTGCCGCCACCGACCACCATGGCGATGCGTCGGCTCAGCGGCTTCTCGGCGGGCTGGCGACGAATCTTGGCCTCTTCAAGCGCCCAGTATTCAATGCGGAAGGCCTCGCTCGGCGGCAACGCGACGTAGTTGGCGTGACACTGAAAGGCGGAGGAAGGAGCAGCCAGGCCGGCCTGCGGATACTCTTTCACCGGATCGTTGTCGGCCAGCGCCGACGCGCCTTCCATCACATGGATCGCGTTGATATAGAGCTCGCCGGTGATGCGGGCCTCGGCCTTACTTTTGCCAAAGCTGAACATGCCGATACCGGGAACGATCACCACGGCGGGGGTCGGATCGCGCATCGTCGGCGACTCAGCCACCGCGTGCGCCTGATAGTAGGCCGCATAATCCCGCGCGTACTGCGCCAGTTCCCTGTCGAGTTGTTCGCGCAGTTCTTTTCGATCGCCGGATGGGTCCCAATGCACATACAACGTGCGGATCTTCGTTCGGATGAAGTGGTCCGGGCAACTGGTGCCCAGCCATGCCAGCTTTTCTGCGTCCTTCGCGTTGGCGAAGCGCAGCACCTCCGGCAGTGCGGCATAGTTGCCGATTAGGCGTTTGTTCCGCGAGAGTCGTCCGCGCAAAAATGGCAGCAGATCAACGACAACGGCCTCGCGGTCTTTGCGCGTTTGATATTTCGCTCCGCCAAAAATGCTGTCGCCCAGCTTGTCCACATAGCCCTGGACGAACTGGCCGAGATGGTCGATCAGCTGAATCGTGTTGCGGTAGCAGCTTTCCGAGGTATCGCCCCAGGAAAACAATCCGTGGCCGCCCAGCACGATGCCATCGCAAGCGGGATTGGCGGCAACGGCTTTCTTCAACATCATGCCCAACTCAAAGCCAGGACGCTGCCAGGGAATCCAGACCAGATGATGACCGAAGCGACGGTTGAACTCCTCCATGCGCCGTTCGCCGTTCGCGGCTGCGGCCAGCGCGATGCCCCAGTCGGGATGCAGATGGTCCACATGCAACGCTGGCAGAAACGCGTGCAGCGAGGTGTCGATCGACGCAGCCACAGTGTTCTGGCCGAACGCGCAGAGCGGGTACATCGCCACCATGTCATCTTCATGCGCGACGCCGCGATAGATCTTCTCCAGGCCATGCAGCTTGTCGAGATACAGCGTCGCGAACCCGCCGGTCTGGATCGTTCCCAGATCGCCACCACTTCCCTTCACCCATAGCACCTTTTTTGAGCGGCCGTCGAGCGGGTCCGGCTGGGTGAGTTTGGCGCTGGTGTTACCGCCGCCATAGTTTGTGATGCGCAGGTCGGACCCCAAAAGGTTCGACCGATAACGCAGTAACTCAGCTTCGTTCAAGGTTGCGGCAAGCGTTTTGTCCCAGAGGTCTTCCAGATAGTGCAATACCATTGTGCGCTTCATCCCTATCGTGCAACCAGTTCTCTGCCACCCGACGACCACTTGACTCATGCCTGGTCAGGGCATGCAGAGATGGAAACACTAATAATACAATAGAGCAATAGTTTCAGATAGGGATATTTGTAGCGGGAAGGTCGCCTTACTTGGCGGAGTTGACCAACAACCCCTTCCGCTCCACCACTTTGTGCTCCACGTAGTTGTACGGCGGCACACTCTGGCCGCCAAGCACGGCCAGCCCAAGATGAATGAGTCTCTGGCCGTAGGTGTGCGCCTCGTGGGAGACGGAGCCAATCAGCGGACTGTCTGCCTTTGCCATTTCTTCGATGGCCTCTTCAATGCAGTCCTGTCCAACGACGACGATGGAATTTTCGCGTTTGAGCTCACGCACCGCCTGGACTGCTCCAAGCGCGCTGGTATCGGTGGCGGCGGCAATCAGAATATTGCGGTCCTTGGGATGGCGACGCAGAAAGTCCAGCGTCAACCGGTAGCTCTTG